>VFZQ01000308.1 GCA_016871135.1 Acidobacteriota bacterium
GTTACCGACATAGGCCGTTTCGAGCGCGAGGTCTTTGGTCAGCTCATGCTGCAGGCCGAAGGTGAACTGCATGGTGTAGGGGTTTTGCAGATTGGGGTCGACAACGGAGAACGTATTGATCCAGTTGCGGGCCTTGGTTTCGGAATCGATGATCGTGATCAGGTCGTCGTTGTAGGTTGGCCACTTGATGTTCAGGCGCGCCACATCGGCACGAATGAAGTTGAAGCGGAACGGCGCCGAGGGGCCGGGTTGCACGTGAGCCCACATCGCGCCGGCCACTTGACCGCTAAAGAGCACGCCAAAGCCGCCGCGGAATACGGTCTTGTTTTTGCCTCCGAGGTTGTAGGCAAAGCCGAGGCGGGGTCCCATGTTGACCCACTTGTCGGAGTTGTAGGGATTATCACGCGGGCGGATGGGGCCGACGTTGAAGTTGGTATCAAGGAGGCCGTCGGGGTTATAGATGCCGGACTCGGGGGCGCTCGATTTCGCCACTGGCACCAGGTGCGTAAAAATGTCGTAGCGAATGCCGAGGTTCAACGTGAGGTTCTTGCGGGCGCGCCAGTCGGTCTGCGCGATGCCGCCGATTTGGTACATCTTGGCGGTGTAGTCGCCGTTGCCGTAGGTGGGGCCGACGGCGTTGGGCGTGTTGGCGATGAGATCGGCGCGATTGGAGTAGGCGATATTTACGGCTTCGGGATTGATGCGTTTGCAGCAGTCGCGACGGACGGAGAATCCAAACTTCAACGAGTGGGAACCGATGTGTTTGGAGAACTTCTGGTCGAAGTTGTAGGTGCGGCCTTCCATCAGGTAGAGTTCGTGGTCCGGATTGGAGACGCCGGGATAGCTGAGGCGCGCGACACGGCGGCCGAAGGGCACTTTTTCATTCCTGTTGAGCGGGTCGAACTGCTGGAAGAAGAAGGCGTCTTCGCGGGCCATGTCGGTGAGGTGATAGCCGTAGCGGGTTTCCGAGGTCCAGGTGGAACCGCTGGTGATGTAATTGGCGGTGCCGCGTTCGTCCCAAATCAGGAAAGTGCGGTCGTTGGCGCCGTTCAAGTCGTGGCGCGGCTGGAGGTTGTTGGGGCGGCCGCGGGTGTAGCTGAAGGCCATATTACCGTTGGCGCCGACGCGGATGTCGGTCTTCATGTCAACGTGGTTGTCGTTGCGCTTGGAGGTGGAGGGGCTGATGAAGAGCGCCGTATCGTCGTTGGGGCCGAAGGGCTGGTTGGGCAGTGGAATGAAATTCAGATATTGGCTGTAGGAGGGGTTGGCGCGGAGGGCGTCGTTGCGGAGGCGGGGCGTCATCAACGTTTCCTGGAGCAGCGCGAAGGCGCGATCGCGATAGCCTTCGTAGACACCGAAGAAGAAGATGCGATCCTTGCGGATTGGTCCGCCAAGCGAACCGCCGAACTGGTTGAATGTGATGCCGGGCTTGTTTCGGAGGCGCTGGTGGCGGGCGTCAAGATTCTAGGTGCGGTTATTTTCGAACAGGCTGCCGTGGAACTGATTGCCGCCGCTGCGGCTGAGCAAATTGACTTGGCCCGCGACCATGTTGCCGTACTCGGCTGGCGGCACACCCTTGACAGTGTGCACTTCTTGGATGGCTTCGATCGACATGATATCGATCAGATTGGGTTGCAAGTAGTTCGACGAGTAGCGCCCCTCGGGATTGCCACCGGCGTCGGTGCCGTCGACGTTATAGGAGACGCCGTTCTTGCCGATGCCGTTCATGCGGACGCCTTCGGCGGCCATAGTGACGCCGCTGTTGAGCGCGAGCAGGCCTGTGTAGTTGCGGCGCAGGACGGGGAGGTCGAGAATTTTCGCGTTTTCAAAGGTGTTCAGTTGTTCGGAAGACACGGCGTTGATAAGCGGAGCCGAGCCTTCGACGTTGACGGTTTCGGTCGTCGCACCGACTTCGAGCGTGTAGGTTTGCCGTACGTTCTGCGCGGCCGACAGTTCGATGCCTTTGCTCTCGGCGCGCTTGAAGCCCTTGGCTTCGACGCGGAGCGAATAGGAGCCGACGCGGAGGAAGTCGAAGACGGCCTCGCCGGTTTCGCTACTAGTGCGTGTGACGGTGGCGCCGGTGCCGTCATGGGTCAGCGTGACGGTCGCGGCGGGCACGGTCGCGCCGGAGGAATCGGTGACAACGGCGTAGAACGTGGCGGTAGTTTGTTGCGCGTGCAGCGCGGCGGCAAGCGAGAGCACAGCGATCGCGAATAACTTCATGACTGACCCCTATTTCGAATCGCGGAATTTCCCATCGGGCGAGACTTCGCGCGGAAGGCGAGGGAATCATATCAAGTTTTCAGTTGACATATATTTTAGTCACGACTAAACTAATGGACATGCTAGCCGCCGTCTCCGAACCGAACCGACAGCGCATCCTGCAACTTGTTTGGAAGCAGGAGCGAACGGCCGGCGATATCGCGGCGGAGTTTTCGACGACGTTCGGCGCGGTGTCGCAGCATTTGAAAGTGCTGCGCGATCATGGCGCGGTCAGCATGCGCAAGGACGGCCGCACGCACTATTACAAGGCCAATCGGAAGCAACTCGGCCCGTTGGCCCGCTACTTTGAACAGATGTGGTGGGGACACCTCTCCACACTCAAGGCGCTGGCTGAAAACGCCGAGCGCGCAAGGAAAACATGGAACTGACAATCGACATCGCAGCCAAGCCGGAGACGGTATTTCGCTTTCTCTCCGATCCGGAGTTGTTCAAGCAGTGGATGGGTCCGGGCGCGCTGCTGAGCGCCGATTCCGTGGAGGTGCACTACCCGAACGGCGGGGCAGCGAAGGGAACGCTGCGGGAGTCGGTGTTGAATGAGCGCATTGTTTTTGGCTGGGGCTATGAGGATGGCACGCATGGGATGCAGCCCGACTCGACAACGGTGACCATTTCGCTGACGCCGACCGCGAGCGGGACGCGAGTAACGCTGCGGCATGACGGGATCAACGAGGCTCAGGCGGCGGAGCACAGAAAGGGTTGGCTGCATTATCTGGGCCAACTCGGCGCTGGTGCGGCGAATATTGGCTACGCCGAGGCGCTGGCCGGCGCGGTGGCGGGCTACATCGAAGCGTGGAACGAGACGGACTTCGGCAAGCGCGAGGCGATTCTGGCACGGTGCTGGGCCGAAGACGGCGTGTTTCGCGATTCGATGGGCACGGCCGATGGGCGTGTGCAGTTGAACTACTACATCGGCGGGGCACAGCAGTTTGTGCCGGGGTTCAAGCTGGAGCTTGACGGCGCGCCGGAGCAGTGCCATGGCTATTACCGGTTTTCGTGGGCGATTCGGATGCCGGATGGGAACGTGATGGGGCGCGGGACGAACTTCGGGCAGATGAACGGCGCGGGGCAGTTGGCGAGCGCTATCGGGTTTTGGAATAAGTAGCAAACGAATTCGACCCGGCGCGCGTCTATGCTTGCAATATGCCGCGCGATTTTCTTTTCGCTCTCCGTTCCGTACTTCGCCAGCCAGGTTTTTTCGCCGTGGCGATCCTCACTTTGGCGCTTGGCATTGCGGCTACAACCGCGATCTTCACGCTGTTCTATCAAGTGCTGCTGCGGACGCTGCCCGTGCCCGCGCCGCGCGAGCTTGTCATCCTTCATCAAGAAGGCCTCGATATTCCAGGCGGCGTTTCGAAGGACAACTTCGAATCGGTCTTCTCTTACCCGATGTACTTGCGGTTGCGCGATGGCCTGACAAATTGGCAAGGCTTGGCGGGGCGGTCGAGCACAAGCGGGCAGCTGGTTGTGGATGGCGCGAGCGAACGGGTTCGGGTGGAGATCATCACCGGGAATTTCTTCGATGTCTTGCAGGTGAAGCCAGCGCTTGGCCGGTTGCTGGCGCAGGCCGACGATTCGACGCGGGGCGGCAATCCGGTCGCGGTGATATCGCATGCTCATTTCCTGAACCGGTTCGGCGGCGCGGCGAGTGTGATTGGCAAGAAGGTCACGATCAATGGGCAGCCGTTTGAACTCGTTGGCGTTGCGCCGGAGGCATTTCTCGGCATTCTCTCCGGCAACAAGCCGGACATTTACATTCCTCTTTCGATGCGCGGAACGCTCACACCCGGTTGGAATAATTTCGACCGGCCCACAAGCCGCTGGCTGAACGTCTTCGGGCGTTTGCCGCGAGGCCAATCCGATGTGCAGGTCTCGCTGCAGACGTTGTTCACGACCGTCGCCAAGGAGCACATTGCACCGCTGCGGATGCCGGACAACGCCAGGAAGAGGGCAGAGGGCGCGCGCATCGCCGCGTTGCCAGCGGCGAGCGGAGTGAACGAACTCGAACGGCAGTGGAAGCAGCCGCTTGTAGCGCTGTTCGCAATGGTCGGTCTGTTGATGCTGATCGCGTGCGCCAATCTGGCGAATCTACTGCTAGCGCGCGGCGTAAACCGTACACGCGAACTGGCGATTCGTATTTCGATGGGCGCGTCGCGCGGGCAGATCATCCGGCTGCTTATCGCGGATACGGTGCTGATCGCGATCGTGGGCGTGGCGCTCGGGGCGGCCGGCGCACCGCTGTTGGCAAGCGCCGTGATTCGCGCGCTGTCGGAGGACGGGATCGGCGGATGGGTCGTAGGATCGATGAACGGCCCGGTCTTTGTGTTTGCGGCCATCCTCGGAGTCGTCGCGACGCTGCTGGCCGGATTGACGCCCGCGCTGCGGCTGTCGAACGCGGCGGGATTGAGCGACCGGTCGCGCTCCGGATCGGCCGGCCACACACGCGCGCGGAAGTTTTTCATCGCGGCGCAGCTTGCACTGTCGCTCGTACTGTTGGCGGTGGCGGGATTGTATGGCCGGAGCCTCTCAAGGTTGCTGCAATTCAAGCCGGGGTTCGAAGCGCGTGAGTTGGCGTCGTTTGTGATCAGTCCGGGAACGGCCGGCTACGATCCGGCGCGCGCGGCGCCGGTGCTGCGCGATCTGCGCGCGAGATTGCTGGCGATGCCAGGAGTCACTTCGGTGTCGCTGGCCGATGCTGGGCCGCTATCGCATTCTTCGTCGGGCACTAACGTCGAAGTCGAGGGCTATCGACACGGACCGGAAGAGAACATGGATGTGCTGATCATCGCCGCCGGACCCGCCTATATGAAGACGATGGGAACAAAGATCATCGCCGGCCGCGATTTGGAAGATCGCGACACGATGGATGCGCCGAAGGCGGCCGTTGTCAATCAGGCGTTCGTGCGCCGATTCATGAAGAACGGCGAGAACATCGTCGGCCGGCACATGTCGCAAGGCAGCGGTGGGCCGCTGGATATTGAGATCGTCGGCGTCGCCGAAGACGTGAAGCACCTGGATCTGCGCGAGAAGACCGACCCGGCGTTTTTCCTTTCGTACGAGCAGGCGATGAAGGGGGCGCCACGTGCGTCGCGCGCGAGTTTCTATGTGCGTTCGGCCAGGAGCGTGAGCGAATCTTTCCGGCCGCTGGTCGCGCAGATCGACCCTGGCCTGCCGGTGACGGGCATTCAAACCATGGAGAAGACCGTTGCAGATTCGATCACGACGGATCGCCTGGTTTCGCGGCCATCGGCGGCGTTTGGGTTGCTGGCTCTGGTTCTCACCGCCATCGGACTTTACGGCGTTTTGAGTTACCTCACCGAGAGGCGCACGGGTGAATTCGGGATCCGCATGGCGCTGGGCGCGACGCGCGCGAATATCGTCGGGCTGGTGAGCCGCGAGGTCGTAATTTTGCTGGCGGCAGGAGGCGCGACGGGGCTTGCCGGCGCGTACGCGGCGGCGAAGGCGATCGAGACACAGTTGTTCGGCAATAGCGGCATCGACACTGCAGTGCTTGCGGCGGCGCTTGGGGTATTGGCGGTTGTTGCGTTACTTGCGGCGGCGCTGCCGTCGGTGCGCGCGGCTAGCGTGCAGCCATCCCAGGCACTGCGCCACGAGTGATCACCGTGCCGGGCCGCGCGCCGGTGTGTTTGCCGGCGTCGAGGACAATCGACCCGTTCACGGCGACGTACTGGATGCCGGTCGCGTATTGATGCGGCTTGTCGTAGGTGGCGTGGTCGATTACGGTCTTGGGATCGAAGACGGTGATGTCAGCAGGGAAGCCGGGGCGCAAAAGGCCGCGATCGTAGACGCGGATTTTTGATGCGTTCGCCGATGTCATCTTGCGAATCGCCTCTTCCATGGTGATGACTTTGTCCTCGCGCACGTAGCGGCCGAGCACACGCGGGAAGGTGCCGTAGAAGCGCGGGTGCGGATGATTTTGCGCGAGCAGGCCTTCGGAGGCGACGGCGGTGCCGTCGGAACCGATCGACACAAACGGCTGGCGCATGGCGTAGCGCATGTCGTCTTCGTTGTGATGGAAGTAGACGGTCGGCACCGAGCCGGCGTTGTCGATCAGCACCTTGAACAGCACGTCGACGGGGTCGCCGCCAATCTCGCGGATCACTTCGTTCATGCGGCGGCCGTTGTACTTCTTATAAGACGGATTCGACAGCGACGCGAGCAACATTCCTTCCCACGAACCGGTGGCCGTGTAGTGGTTGTACCAGTCCGAACCGGGAATGCCGTTCAGGATTTCGTTGTGCAGGCGGTCCTTCAACGCCGGGTTTTTGATGTTCTCGATC
>VFZQ01000309.1 GCA_016871135.1 Acidobacteriota bacterium
ACAGCAGCACGGACGCCGGATCGCCCGAGGCGGCGCCCGGAGCGACGGTGAGTTTGACGGAGTTGTCGTGAAGGGTCAGCGCGGAGACGGGCGCGCCGTATTCGAAGAGAGGATCGTCGATGGACCAGCCGTTCGGGAAGGGATCCCAAACGAAGGCGGTGTCGTCGCCGAAGATGCCGCCTTCGATGCGGCGAATGCCGCGTGCAACAACCTGGTCGGCGAGGGCTTCGATGCCCGGCACGATGTCGCCCCATTCTTTCGTCTTGTCGTAGGGATAGGCGCGGCCGGAAAGCGACGGGTCGGCGCCCCCGATCAGAATCAGGTCGCTGCCGCGCGAAACGACGCGGGTGGTCATGCGATGGTTGGCGCCGAGTTTGTGAAGCGCGAAGGCGGTGGAGTAGAGCTTTGTGTTTGAAGCGGGAATGAACCAGCTGCGCGCGTTGTGCTCGAAGAGCACGTTGCCCTTGAGATCGACGACGCGGATGCCGAGATGGGATCGCTCCAACGCTGGCGTCGTTTTGACGATGCGTTCGATGCGCTTCTTCCAGTTTCCTTTCGGCGCGGCGGAGGCGGCGAGGCAGCAGGCGAAGAGAATTATCTGGCGGGTCATCCAGGAGCCGATTATACTGAGGCCATGCGCTTGCTGTTGCTGGCCGCCTCAACTTTACTGGCGCAGGAGTCGATTCCGGCGCGCGCCAAGCCGAGCGACTACAAGGTCTCGGCGGTCGTGGGACCGCATACGATCGCGGCCGATTTCCTGGGGCACACGATTTCTGCGCCGGAGTCGACGTTTGTTACTAATGACTACATCGTGATCGAACTCGCGGTATTTCCGGCGGCGAGATCCGACTACCGATTCGACAGCGGGAAGTACACGTTGCGCGTGAATGGCAAGAAGCCCGAGATGCTGCCGCAGGCGCCGGGGTTTGTCGCGGCGGCGTTGAAGTACCCGAGTTGGGAGCAGCGGCCGCGGATCGAAGCAACGGGCGGGATCGGCAACGCGGGTGTGATCCTTGGCCGCGATCCGGCTGCACGATTTCCGGGCGACCGGCGCGCCCCGGCGCCTCCGCCGGGCATGCCGCCTAAGCAGCCGGGCGGCGTGGAGATCGAAAAGCGAGAGATGTTGCGGCCGGAGGAATGGGTCACGAAGTTGGCCTGGGAGTACGGGCCGGTGAAAGGGCCGTCGGCCGGGCTGCTGTACTTTCCGTTTCGCGGCAAGCTCGACAAGATCAAGAAGCTGGAGCTTCTGTATGCCGATGCGGTGCTGGTACTGCGATAATCGGGAACGATGCCGCTTCGAAAGCTGATCATTGAGAACGTCCGTTCGATTGACCATGCCGAACTTGACTTTGTGACGGACGGTGAGCCGCGCCAATGGACGGTGTTGCTTGGGAAGAATGGAACCGGCAAGACGACCATTCTGCGTGCCGCGGCGCTGGTGATGGCGGGCAGCGATGCGCTGACCGAGTTGATGCGGGAGCCGGCGACGTCGGTGCGGAACGGCAAGCGGTCGGCGAAGATCAGGGCCGTTTACAGCACTAGGGACGGAGAACCTCGCGAGACGTCAATCGAATGGAACGCGAAAGATACTGTGACAGCGGTCGTGAAGAAAAACGCGTCGACGCTGGCGGGGCTCGACGCGGCTGTGGAGTATACGCAGCGGAACTACTTCGTAGCCGGCTATGGTTCCTCGCGGCGAATGCCGGCTCGGAATTCACCATCGTTCGCCTCGGGTGAGGTGTACTCGTCGCTGCGAGCGCTGTCGGTCGCGACGCTCTTCTCTCGCGACGCGGCGCTGCGGCCGCTGGACGCGTGGGCAGTCGACCTTGATTATTCCAGGCGCGACGGATTGAAGGTAGTCCGCGAGGCCTTGAACGCGCTGTTGCCCGGTGTTCGATTCAAGAAGATCGACAAACAGAAGAAAGAAATTTTGTTTGATACCGGCGACGGTGTCGTGGCGCTCGACCGCTTGTCGGATGGCTATCAGAACATGGCTGGCTGGATTGGAGACCTGTTGTTCCGGTTGACAGCGGCGTTTGCGGATTACGCCAAACCGCTGGCGGCGGGCGGCATCTTATTGCTCGACGAGGTCGATCTGCATCTGCACCCGGAGTGGCAACGGCAACTCCTGAGCTTCCTTTCCGAACAGCTGCCCAACTTTCAGTTCTTGGCGACGACGCACAGTCCGTTTACGGCCCACCAATGCGGGCCGGGAGCGCTGCATGTCGTTGAGCGGCTGGAAGCGAAGGGGCCCCCGTCGATCCGGCAGTATCAAGGCGATCCGCGAATGCTGCGCGTTGATCAAGTGCTGAGTCCGCTGCTTGGCCTGCCGACAACGGATTCGTTGGAGACGCAGAATTTGCGGGAGGAGTATTTGTCGTTGAAGGCGGCGCCGAAGAAGAACGCCTGGCGTTTGGCGGAAGTGAGGCGCGAACTCGCCGAACGGCCCGCCGCGCAAGACGGCCTACTGTCGAGGCAAGAGCGGAAGATGATGGCGTTGATGGAACGGATTGAAAAGAGAGTTGGAGCCAAGGAGTGATCCAACTATCGCGGCAAAGGACCTCCGAAATTCCGGCGCGGTATCGAGGTGCCGGGCGCATCGGATACGAACAGTCGCTGGTTGAAGCGAGGCGGGATTTTCTGCGAGACGGCGGCGGCAGTTTCGGCTATCTGGAATCGTCGATGTGGAAGCCGGCCAAGGCGCGACTCGATGCTGAGGCCGCTGGCAAGTGCGGCTACTGCGAAGCGGAGGCCCGTGTGGTGGCGCACTGCGATGTCGAACACATCCGGCCCAAGAGTGTGTATTGGTGGTTGGGGCTTTGCTTCGATAACTATGTTCTCTCGTGCCAGATCTGCAATCAGACGCATAAAAGCGATAAGTATCCAGCCGTCCGCCCGATGACGCCACCGCGCGTGACGGCCGCCTCAACCGCGGCTGAGCTTGCACGCATCGTCGACAACATCGCGCCGGATCCGCTGAGCGACGACGCCGGTTTGAAGCTGGCCGATTTTCGGCGAGTATGGAGAGGCGAGAATCCCGGGTTGATTAATCCGTACGAAGAAGATCCGGAGCCGTTCTTTGTCTGGATTCCGAATGCCGCGGTGCGCGAAGTGACGATTGCGCCCCGCGCAACGCGCGGCCGAGCCAAAACACGCGCGGTAGACACGATCGAAATATTGGGCCTGAACCGGCCGGAGTTGTTACGCGCGCGGTGGAAACAGTTTCGTCCCGTGAACGGGTTATGCGCGAACTTGAAGGCGGGGTTGTGATCGCCCGAGAAGGAAGACACTGAGGAAATGCTGCGAGAGGTGATGGCGGACGACAGTCCGTATGCGGCAATGAGCCGTTACGTAGCGCGTGTCGTCCACGGACTCACGCTTTAGTCAGCCGCGCTTCCAGCCAGATCAGCAGGACAAGAACGGCGACCATCATCGCGCCGAGCGCCGGGAGAAGCATCACCTTTCCGACGCCCCACTGTGCCGCGATCGCTCCGAGAAGACTCGGCGTGAGCAGCGCCCCGGTCAGTCCGAGCGAGAAGATGCCGCCATAGAAGCCGGGATGGTAGTAGGGGAATCGGTGTTCGATCGATTCGGAAACGAGCGGGTAAATCGATGCGAATCCGCAGCCGATGAGGGCGATGCCGACAACGGCGCCACCCATCTTTTCCGTGAGGCTGAGCAGCACACAGCCAAGCATCGCGGCGATTACGCTGGCGGCGAGAATGTGCGAGTGTTTATAGCGTGGGAGAAGCGCTTGCGCGACGACTCGCCCGGCCACGAGCGCGGTCCAATACGTCGCGAGCAAGTACAACGCCGATGCGGGGCTGACCCCGAGGCGCTGGATCAGAAACAACGGCAACCACGACGCGATGGCCCATTCGTTGCCGAATTGAAAGAAGAGAAGGAGAGTGAACAGGATTGCGCCGGGCGACTTGAAGTCCCGCAGCGCTTCTTTCAGCGAGGGGAGTTCCTGCGCGATGTAGGCGAATTCACCGCCGCGGATGTAAGAGATGAGGAAGTAGAACGGGATAACGGCGAACAGGAAGAGGATGCTGGCGACTTCATAGGTGTTAAACGTCAGCACCGTGATCAGCGTAGCCGAGAGGCAGCCGAAACCGAACAGCGCGCCGGAGAGATTGATCGTCGAGGCGGGGTCGTGTTCGTAGAGCGGCGTGATGGCGTGGAACACGGCCGTGTTGACGATGGCGCCGGCGGCGCCGACGGCGAAGAGGCCAAACATGCGATAGGACGGCGGCACGGGGCCGGAGGCGAAGGCGAGGGCGATTAACGCGGCACAGCCGAGCGCCGAGCCGGCGATCAACAGGGCGCGCAGACCGGCGCGGGGCGCGAGCCACTGACAGGTGTGAGCACCGGCATAGATGCCGAACGTCAGGAAGAGAAAGTAAAGCGCTACGGTGGGGTAGTCGGAATGGAGGTGATACCCCCAGGCGGGAAGGATGGGGCCGAGAAAAGAGAACAGCAGTCCCGAGAGGAAGAATCCGCCGAGGGCGCGGCGGCCCGCTCCGGGAATCAACCTCGGTTGTTGGCCCGTCGTCAGGCGCGGATCTTCGGTCATTTCACCCGCACTGGCGTGAGGGATGAGACGTCAATCGACGCGGGCGATTGTGCGCTGATGGTGACTTCGACGGCTGTGGTAATGTCGCGGCAGATCGACTCAGTGCAGGCCTGGGCGCGAATGGCGACCTTCGCCGCAGGCGCCCCGGTGCGTTTGACGGGCGCCGCGAAGAGAGCCTCTTTTTCATAGCCCCAAGTGAAGATGCGGAGTTCAGGTTTCGAGAAATCCACCGGCGCGGTCTGCAACCAGGGGCCGTCGACGGCGAGTCCGCCGGTGACGTTGAAGCTGGTGGGGCGGTCTTCGCCGAGCGCCTTCTTGCCGGCGAGCTTTTCATCGGCGCGGACTTTATTGTCCATTGCGAAGGTGTGCCAGCCAGGTTTCAGCATCGCCTTGACGATCAGGTTCGGGCCGTCGACTTTGGCGCGGTAGGAAATCACGAGGTCTTCGTCGCTGCGGATTTCGGCGGGCGCGGACCAGTCGCCCGCATGGATTGCCAACGCAGAAAGTGCGCTCAGAACGAATCTCATTTGCGGAAGCTCATCCTTACGGTTTGGAGTTTCATCTCGATGCGTTTGCCGTCTCGGAGAACGGTTAAGTTGGCCGTGTCGCCGGGCGTCTTCTTCAGTATCAGATATAAAGAGGCGGTGTTGGCGTTAACGTCTTTCTCAACGCCATCGACGGCGACGATGACATCGCCGGTTACGAGTTCGTGGGCCTTGGTGGAACGCGCGATTTCGGCGACGTATTTCACTTCGCTGGCGAAGCTATCTTCGGCGAGACCGTGCTTGCGCTTTTCTTCGGCCGTGAGTTCCCGGTCTTCAAAGTAGCTGCGCGGTTCGATGGAGGATTGGCGCCAGCGGGTATCGGTCCACCACCAGCGCGGCGGAAGGGTGACAGTGAATTCCTTGACCTCCTCACCGCGGCGCACTCCGACTCTAACCTCTTTCGCGGTGCGCGGGACCTGATTGTAGCGGTGTTGGACATCGGCGAAGGTCCAGACGACGTCGCCGGCCCACGTTGCCACTACGTCGCCTGGTTTGATGCCGGCAGCCAGCGCGGCCCCTTTGGCCTCCTTCACTTCGAGGCCCTTGGGCACGTTGAGTTCAATGCCGATGGTGCGGAGGTCGGGGGAGCGGAACAGGTGCACAAGTTTGTCGAGAGTGCCGTCGACCTCGCGGTGCATGTTCTCGAAATCGCCGATGAGATGGCATTCGACGCAGGAGCCGACCTTGAAGGTGCGGGCGACGAGCATAGGGATGTCGCGCGGCGACTCGGGCTTCGGCCGTTCGACTTTGGGGAGCGTGCCGGCCTTGTAATAACTGTGCAGTTCGAGACCTTTCTTGGCCGCAAGGGCGAGGCTTTCGAGACTGAGGTACGAGTCGGCCGAGCGGGAATCGCGGCCGCCGTAGCGCATGTAAATCCGCTCGTCGGCGTTCAACATGTAGAAGTAGATGGTGTTGTTGCGGTCGTGTTCGAACAGGCCGATATCGATCGAGTCCATGCGCGTGATGCGCACGAGGACGTACTCCTTCAACTGCCGGCCCAACGGAGAAGATTTCGGTGACAGCACAACCTGTGCGTCGAAAGTTCTTCCGTTCGTTCAAGGCTCGCAGCGGAATTCGAGGAATATCGGCTTACCGGTTTCGCGGGCGAGTTTGAGCGCGTCGCGGTAATTGTCGATCCAGTTCAGTTCGTCGTCTTGCGCGAAGGCCGGCAGGGCAAGGGCCAGCAGCGCGAATGGCAGGAATTTCATCGGCAGCCCCGATTTTACTACGCTGCGATAGAATGACGGCGAGTCCCTGATGCACAAACACTTAATCTTCGTAACGGCATGGACGGAGTTGGTATTCGGCCAGCCGTCGGTGTTCAAAGCGCAATGTGTAGGTTGTCACGGTGCGTCCCCGCAGGGTGGCCTCGACTTGCGGACGCACGAAGGTGCGCTAAGAGGCGGCAAGTCGGGGGCGGCGGTTGTGGCGGGTATGGCGGGCAAGAGCCT
>VFZQ01000310.1 GCA_016871135.1 Acidobacteriota bacterium
GGTTATACGGCCGACGGCACGCCGAACGGCCGTAAATCGATCGAAGGAGAAGACGCCGTTTTCCTCGCAAATCTCGAACAAGACCCCGGCGAATCGCACAATTTGCGCCGCGCGCATCCGGACGTAACGGCCGCTCTTGAAGCCGAACTAAAGACCTGGTTGGAGGCCATACAGAAACTTGCGCCAAAATCCGATTAAACTAAAAGATCCGCGCCCATGCCGTCCCGAAAGACGAAATCGAAGGCAGTACAAATTGGAATTCACACCGTGACGCTGCTTCCGGGTGAATCGGAAAAACGAATCGCTCAAATCACCGCCGAGGTCCGCCGCGAGTGGGAACCGTGCGGAGTCGTTGAAGAATGCGACTGCGACACGATTGTCCACGCGCGTTTCAAACTCGAACGCTACGAGCGCTACTTCGACCACTTTGTCCGCAGCGGGATTCGCGCCGACGACCTCCGCGGCGCACAACGTACCTATCAGGCGGCGCTCAAGCTGGCCGAGGATTCGCTTACTATCGCCCGCGAGAATCCACGCCGCAAGCCACCCAGCCGCGCGACCGACATCGATCTCGCCGCGATGCCGGTGCGGGCGATGGTGCAGTAGTTACCGCAGGATCTCCTTCACTACTTCGCCGGATATACCCGTCAACCTCGCATCCAAGCCCGAATACTTCACCGTCATCCGCAGGTGATCGATGCCGAGCAGGTGCAGCATCGTCGCGTGGAAGTCGTGCACGCTTACGGGCTTTTCGACCGCCGCGTAGCCCAGTTCATCGGTCGCGCCATGGCTGATGCCCGGTTTGATCCCGCCTCCCGCCAACATGTAGCTGAAGCCTTTGATGTGATGATCGCGCCCGTCGCCGCCTTGGGACATCGGCGTGCGGCCGAACTCGCCGCCCCAGACGACAAGCGTGTCGTCAAGCATCCCGCGCTGCTTCAAGTCGTTGATCAGCGCGGCCGTCGGCTTGTCGACCTCTTGCGCTTTCAGCTCGACGTTCTTTTTCACGCCGCCATGGTGATCCCAGTCGCGATGATAGAGCTGAATGAATCGCACGCCGCGTTCGGCAAGCCGCCGCGCGAGCAGGCAGTTCGACGAGAACGACCCATCGCCTGGAACGGCGCCGTAGGCATCGAGCACGCTCGCCGGTTCCTTCGACATATCCACCAGCCCCGGCACGCTTGTCTGCATGCGAAACGCCATCTCGTATTGCGCGATGCGTGTCTCGATCTCCGGGTCGCCGAGCGTTTTCCCGGCCTCTCGATTTAGCTTCGCGATCGCCTCGATCGACTCCCTCTGCCCACCGGCGCCCAACCCGTCCGGCGTCTGAATATAGAGCACCGGGTCGCCGACCGAGTTGAGTTTCACGCCTTGATACTTCGACGGCAGGAATCCCGCCGACCATTGCCGCTGCGCGATCGGCTGCATCTGCCCGCCGCGGCCGTTCGACATCAGCACGACGTAACCGGGCAGGTCCTCGGTATCGGAGCCAAGGCCGTACAACACCCAAGACCCCATGCTCGGCCGGCCGGTCAGAATCGAGCCCGTGTTCATGAGCGTGTGCGCCGGATCATGGTTGATCTGTTCGCCCCACATCGACCGCACTATGCATACGTCATCGGCGATCGACCCCATCTGCGGAAACAGTTCACACATCTCCTGGCCCGATTTGCCGAACCTCTTGAAGCCCAGTTGCGGACCGAAACAAATCAACGGTTTGCCTTGCAGTTGCGCGATCTGCTGTCCTTTCGTGAACGACTCGGGCATCGGCTTGCCGTGCATCTCGGCCAGCTTCGGTTTGGAGTCGAATGTTTCCAGGTGCGATGGCCCGCCCGCCTGATAGAGAAAGATCACGCGCTTGGCCTTCGCAGCATGGTGTAGCGGTTGAATCGCGCCTTTCGCGATCAGTTGTTGCAGCGCCGTAAGGCCCAGCGCGCCCGCCGCGCTTCGATTGAGGAATGCTCTTCGTGTCTGCATGGCTCAGTTCCTTGTGATCGTTTCGTGGAGATTCAGTATCGCGCGCGTTACGGTCATTGTTGCCGCCAACTCCGCCGTAGGGGTACTTGATCGCGGCGCTTCTCCCGCATCGAGGAATGTCCGCGCCGCGGCCGGATCGCTATCGAATCGCCTCAGGCCGCTCTTGTACAAATCGAGCAACACCGCGCGTTCGCCCGCGGTTGGAGTGCGGCCCACGGCGCGTTGGAACGCCCAATCGATTCGGGCTTCCGGCGCGCCGCCGCTCACGTAAGCGTTCTGCGCAAACACACGCGCCGCTTCAACGTAGGTCGGATCGTTCAGCAGAACCAGCGCTTGCAACGGTGTGTTCGACGCACTCCGATTCACCGTGCACTCTTCGCGCGTCGCCGCGTCGAAGGTCATCAGGCTAGGATGCAAGAATGTCCGCTGCCAAAAGGTGTAAAGTCCGCGGCGGTATTGATCGTCGCCGCGGCTGGCCGAATAATCGCGCTTGGGGAAATTCAGCGCGGCCAAGAATCCTTCCGGTTGATAGGGCCGCACGCTTGGTCCGCCGAAGCGCTCGACGAGCAGCTCGGATACCGACAGCGCGATGTCACGAACTACTTCGGCATCCACGCGCCAACGGTTCTGTTTCGCCAGCAACCGGTTCTCCGGATCCTTTTCCGACGCCGCACCTGTCGAAGCTTGGCGATATGTCTTGCTCATCACAATCAATTTCGTGATGTGCTTGCGATCCCACCCGCTTTCGACAAACTCATTCGCCAGCCAGTCTAGCAGTTCCGGATGCGTAGGCCACTCGCCTTGCGAACCGAGATCTTCCAGCACACGCGAAAGTCCCGCGCCGAAAAACAACCGCCATTGGCGATTGACGTAGGCGCGCGCGGTGAGTGGATTGTCACGTGAAACCAGCCAGTTGGCCAAGTCGAGCCGCGTGCCCGACACCTTGCCGAGAAACGCCGGCACGGCGGGTTCCACGATTGCGCCGCTATCGTCCATGAAATTGCCGCGGTTCAAGATGCGCGTAACTTCCGGTTTCACCGATTCCGATATCATCACGCGCGGTGCGATTGCATCGACCGCTCCCAGCGCGGCTTCGGCGCGTTTCAACGCCGTCAGCGACTCCTCCATCGCCAGAGACGTCCAATCGAGCGCTGCTACGATTGCTTGTCTATCTTCATCGTTCCTCTTGCTCTTCGACTTTTTCAACGCCGCCACTACCGCCGCGGACAATCCGGTCTGGATCTTGGCGCCGCGCTGTTCGGAGACCGGCATCGCCAGTCCCTTGGACAACGCCAATCGCAATCGCCCAATGGTCGCTTTGCGGAATTCGGAATCGTGCCGGATGCGGACGACGATTCGCGACTGCGCCGTGGTCGCCAGAGGTGTTTCAAACCGCAGCGCCAGCGAGGTAACCGGCGCGTCGCCGTAAGTCGACGCGCCCCATCCCGTTTGCGGGTTTCCATCAATGGCGTTCATCGGGTGTTGCTCCGGCGCCTGGAATCGAATGCTAGATGCCGCCGTGGAGAATCGCAGTTTGCGCCCTTCGGGCAGCAACGCCGCTTCGATTTCCGAGACCATTAGTCGATCGCTTCCGCGTGCGATACGCAACCCGAGCAGCGACTCGTCCTGCATCGCCTGTATGCCCAGCTGCAACCAGCGGCCCGCGCCCGGTTCTAGCGTAATGGTGTAGGTCTCGTTGTCCGGATTGGCGCCCGACGCGACAATGAGGCCTTCGCCCGGTTTGGGTTCCGTCACGGCCTCGCCGATATTGCCCGGCGCGGGTTCGTCGTTATAGACCTTTAGCGTCGCTTTCGTTGCCGATGCCGCGACCGGCCTCTGATACGTCCATGCCAGCGAGCCGTTTTCATAGGCGCCGAGCAACGCCTTTTCATTGCGCTTCGAAGCGGCTCGCTTCGCTTCGACCGCCTTTTTCGATGCCTCGACAGCCGCCGCCAAAGGCGCCCGCCGCGCGCGATCCTGCTCGCTCGATAAATCGAGCAGCGCGCCCCAGGCTTTAGGTCCGCGGTCGGGCACGAGGCCGGTTTCCTTAATATCGGCGAAGAATGCTTTGAAGGAATAAAAATCCCTCGCCGTGAACGGATCGAATTTGTGATCGTGGCATTCGGCGCAACCGAGCGTCGAGCCCATCCATACTGTCGCTGTCGTTCGCACCCGGTCAGCCGCGTATTTGGCAAGATACTCCTTGGGCTGTAGTCCGCCTTCGGCCGATACACGGTTGATCCGGTTATACGCCGACGCGGTCTTCTGCGCGGGCGTCGCGGCCGGTAGCAGATCTCCAGCCAACTGTTCTCTCGTAAACTGATCGAAGGGCTGGTTTTCGTGAATCGATCGCAGCACGTAATCTCGGTACGGCCAGGCGGGGAATGGATTATCACCATGGAATCCAGCCGTGTCCGCGTAACGAACTCCATCGAGCCAGTGCATCGCTTGCTTTTCGGCGTACCGCTTTGAAGCGATCATGCGGTCAACTACGTTTTCATACGGCTCGCCGGCGACGAACGCAGCCACTTCCATTGGCGCCGGCGGTACTCCGGTCAAGTCGAGCGCCAGTCGCCGGATGAGTGTTGCGCGATCGGCCTCAGCCGACATGGACAGTCCCGCCGCGTGTTGTTTCGCTGCAATAAATCCATCGATCGACGCAGTCGTAGCCCCGCGGCGCAGCGGTTCGTAAGCCCAGTGCCCTTCGTACACAGCGCCTTCGGCGACCCACCGGCGTATCGTGTCCTTTTGCGCCGCGATTAGCGTTTTGTGCGCTGAAACTGGCGGCATCAGTAGCGACGGATTCTCCGCAAAGATCCTCCGCACGATTTCCGATTGTCCCGGATTGCCCGGCACAATCGGCGCGCGTCCGCGCGCATTCGACTTCACTGCCTCCTCACGCAAATCGAGCCGCATATTGGCCATGCGGCTCGATTTGTCTGGGCCATGACACCGGAAGCAGGTATCGGCCATGATCGGCCGGATCTCCCGGTTGAAACTGACAGGTTGCTGTGATTGCGAAGCCAGCGCTGTTAGCGCGAGTAGAAAAATCCTCACGCTAACAGCATAGCGGCAAATGCGTTAATTCGGACGGACGAACGGATAGTCGATCAGGGCCTGCCAGACGCCGGCGATTCGTGTCCACAACCGGACCCAAATCGTCGAGCCCGCGCCGTTGGGAATGCCGGCGACTTGTTTTGACGTTCCAAGGACGACACCGCTGGTGATGCTGCCGTTTCCTTGCGAGGTGCCGACGTCGAGCCAGTAGTCCTGAGCTCCGGTGCCGGCGGTCCAAGTGAACGTCGTCGTCGTGCCCGGCAACTGCGTTCCACCGGCTGATGGCGCGGTTAACTGGGCGCGAGGATCGCCGCCATTGCAGGTGTAGGTGTAGTCGATGGGCGGCTGATAGCCCGCGGCCGTTTTGGTCCACAAGCGCACGAAGATCGGCGTGTTTAGGCAAGGGATGTTGGTCACTTGTTTCGAGGTTCCGGCCACCACGCCTCCGGAGAGATTGCCCAAGCCGGCCGCGGTACCCGCGTCGAGCCAGTATTCGGTTGCGTTCTGTCCGGCGCTCCAATTGAAGGTTTGCGTTGAGGAGGTTAACGTCGACCCGGGCGTCGGCGTCGTAATCTGGCCGCGAGGATCTGACCCGTTGCAAGTGTAGGAATAGTCGAATGGCACCTGCCAGACTCCGCTTACGCGCGTCCACAGGCGTGCGAAGATCGGCACGTTGCCGCAAGGGAGGTTCATGACTTGCTTTGACGTGCCGGCAACGACGCCAGCCGAGATATTGCCTTGGCCAAGCCCGGTGCCGATGTCGAGCCAGTAGTCCTGCGCGTTTGTGCCGGCGGACCAGTTAAACGTCTGAATCGTGGAAGTCAGCACCGAACCGGGAACCGGAGTCGTCATCTGCGCGCGGCCGTCCGAACAGGCGCCGCTGCCGTTGTTGGCCGTATAGGTATAGTCGAGCGGAGTTTGATAGCCAAGCGAGGTGCGGGTCCACAGACGGGCGTGGATGGTTTGACCGTTGCAAGGGATGTTACTGACTTGTCTAGATGTGCCCGCTACAACTCCACCGAAAATATTGCCTTGGCCTTGGGCGCTTCCGATATCGAGCCAGTAGTCGAGCGCCGACGCTCCCGCCGACCAAGCGAATGTGATGGTCGAACCCGCTAGCGTCGTTCCCGGAGCCGGTGTTGTGAGCTGACCGAGGTCGCTCCCCGTGCACGATACGGGCGGTAGGAATTCGTAGTCCAGGGGCGCTTGCCAGACACCGCCAACCCGTGTCCATAACCGGACAAATACTTTCGGCGTGCCATTACACCCGATCGGCGAGACTTTTGAGTTGCCAGCCACGACTCCCGCCGAGAAGTTGCCTTGTCCCAGCGCCGAACCCACGTCCAACCAGAAGTCTTGTGCGTTTAGAGCGTTCGACCACGTGAAGTTGACTGATTGGGATGGGAGTACCGAACCCGGTGCGGGCGACAAGATCACAGCCTGCGTTGGTAGATTGCAGCTGTTTGACGCTTTATAGTAATGGT
The DNA here is from genome assembly GCA_016871135.1 of Acidobacteriota bacterium. GTDB lineage: Bacteria > Acidobacteriota > Terriglobia > Bryobacterales > Bryobacteraceae. The sequence continues at coordinate 6,519 of VFZQ01000310.1, forward strand.
CGATCGGGCTCAGATTCCCACCCGAAGTCTGCGTCCAAAGGCGCGCA
>VFZQ01000311.1 GCA_016871135.1 Acidobacteriota bacterium
AGGCGGCCAAAATGGGCGCGAAGAAAAAGCGGGTGATTCGCATCGTGTCGTAAACTCCTTACATCTGTAGGAACGCCTGAGGGTAGGGAAGTGTTCCAACTATTTTTTTATCGGCACTTGGTCGACGATCGTTATACCAAAGCCTTCAAGGCCGACGACCTTACGTGGATTGTTGGTCAGAAGGCGAATCCGATGGAGGCCGAGATCGGCGAGGATCTGCGCGCCGATACCCGCTTCGTGGAAGAGTTGCGTGCCGTCGGCGGTGGTCATGGTTTGCGGGCCGCGGGTGCGCGGTAGGATGTTCACCTTGCCGCTGGCCTCGGGCACAAACCGCATGCCATCGCCGGTTTGATGGAGATAGACCAAGGCGCCTTCTCCTTCCCGCGCGATGGCGGCCAGAGAGGCGTCGACAAGCTCCGCGCCGTCGTGATCGATGGAGCCAAAGATGTTGCCGTAGGCGCAATGGGAGTGCATGCGGACAAGTACGTTTTCCTTGCCCGCAATGTCGCCGAGCACAAGAGCCGAATGCATCATGTCCTGAATCGGGGAGCGGTAGGCGATCATCTTGAACTCGCCATGCCGGGTGCGAATCAAGCCTTCGCCGCGGCGCTGCATGAAGCGTTCATTGCGCAGGCGGTAACGAATCAGCTGCGCGACCGAAATCAGCTTGATGCCGTGTTTTTCCGAGAACGAAACGAGTTCCGGCAGGCGCGCCATGGTGCCGTCTTCGTTCATGATTTCGCAGATTACGCCGCCGGGCGCCAGGCCGGCGAGCCTTGCCAAATCGACGGCAGCTTCGGTCTGGCCGGCGCGGACGAGCACGCCGCCGTCGCGCGCTTTGAGCGGGAACATGTGGCCGGGACGCGCGAGGTCGGAAGGTCTTGCATCGGGCCGCATGGCGACTTGAATCGTCAGAGAGCGGTCGGCGGCGGAGATGCCGGTTGTGACGCCAACGGCGGCGTCGATGGATTCGGTAAATGCCGTTCCGAACTTGGAAGTGTTGTTCGGTGACATCAAGTCGAGACCCAGTTGCTGGCACTTGGTGGCGTCGAGGGCGAGGCAGATGAGGCCTCGCCCGTGGACAGCCATGAAGTTGATGAGTTCCGGCGTTACCGCTTCGGCTGCAAGCGTGAGGTCGCCTTCGTTCTCGCGATCTTCGTCGTCGACAACGACCAGCATCTTGCCGGCGCGGTAGTCGGCGATGGCATCCTCAACGCCCGCAAACGGCGGGTTGGCGTCCGGCATCCGTTAGCCCTTCCGGCGCGCCTCGTAAGCCGCGAAGCGGTCGCGGAACTGCTGGTGTTGTTCGCCCTTGCGGCCCATGAGGCCGAAGGTGAATTTCTTGCCGAGCTCCACGCCTTCCTGGTCGAACGCGTTGATATTGAGGAACTCGCCGGCGAAGGCCGTTTCGAACTCCATCAGCTGGAAGAATGCGCCCAGGTGCTCTTCGTCGACGCGATCGAGGGTGAAGGTGCAGTTGGGGCGTTCGTTTTCGGCCAAGGCGGCTTCGGTGGAACGGCGTTCGGCGTCGAGCAGTTTCGACATTGGTTTCCCGCAGAGGTAATCGAAGCCTTCGAGACCGATTTTCTCCGGCGGGACGGTGGCGTTTTCGCGCGGCTTGGCTACGGCCCAAAAAGTGAATACCTTGTCGTTGGGGCCTTCCATGTACAGCTGAACCTGCGAGTGCTGATCGGTGGTGCCGAGCGCGGCGATGGGGGTTTGTCCGGTGTTAACGAGCTGGCCTTTGCGGTCGCGCGCTTTGCCGATCGATTCGGCCCATAACTGGCGGAACCAGAAGGCCGTTCCCCACAGGCGGTTCGAGTAGGGAAACGCCACCTGCATCGGCTTCTTCTTGTTCTTGATGAAGAGCCAATGGAGCATGGCCGCGCGAAGCGGCGTGTTGACCGAGAGGTCGTCCGACCAGGCCGCTTTGGTCATTTCGGCGGCGCCCTTCAAGAGCTTCTTTACATCGAAGCCGGCGAGAGCGGCGGGAACGAGACCGACCGCCGAGAGCACGCTGAAGCGGCCGCCGACGTTATTGGGGAGATGGAAGGTCGTGTAGCCTTCGCGGGTGGCGAGGACTTTCAGATCGCCCCGGCCTTCGCTGGTGACGACGACGATGCGCTGCTTGGCTTTGGCGGCGCCAATCCCGTCTTCGAGCCACTTCTTCACGATGAGAAACGTGGCGACGGTTTCGGCGGTCGCGCCTGATTTGGCGATCGGCACGACGATGGTTTTCTTGGGGTTCATCGAGCGCAGTGCGAGCCCAATGAATTCGGGGTCGACGTTGTCGAGGATGACTAATCGCGGCGAAGCGTTCTGCACCGGGTGCGGGCCGCGGAGGCCGCAATCGAGCGCCCACGCGCCGAGCGCGCTGCCACCGATGCCGACGATGCAGACGGTGTCGTAGCTGCCCTTCACTTTACCGGCATAGTCGAGGATCTTGTCGACCTCGTCGCTGCCTTTCGGCAGATCGGGGAAGCCGACCTCCCCAGTCTGATAGAGCGTGCGGAAGCCCGCCAACGCTTTTGCTGCCAGCGGCACGCCGGCCGCAATCTCACTATCGGTGAGTCCGTGTTTGGCGCCGACCATGCGTGCGCGCAAGTTAGTATCGTCGAAGCGGATGCCCATGTGTAGGAAATGGTCCCAGCTTCAAGCGTACCGCAGTTACTCGTGACCGGCGGTGGGGAACGTGCCGGAAATGTGATCGCGCCAGCTCAGCGACTCTTCGTCAACCATGGCCCATAGCAAGCCCATGCCGACCGGGAGCACGCTGACGATGCCGCCGAAGACCCGTTTTTGCAACTGGAAGTCGGTGGCGGGACGACCGTCGAAATCGACAAAGCGAAGACCGGCCATTCGCATACCGGGCGTTTCACCGCGGAAGAGAAGGAAAGCCGCATCGTAGATAAAGCCAAGTAAGCCCCCGGCGACTCCGAGAACAGCTAGGCAAACCGGATTCGTAAGGGCCGTAACCAGACCTTCGCACTGCCATGCGATGACGCCAAAAAACGTGGCGATCAGCGCGCCGATAATTGCAAAGTCCCATACGGCCGCCGCGGCGCGATGCGTCAAGGACGCAATCGGATTTTCGCAAGCGATGCGCGCTTCAACCGAGGTCGCCAGCTTCTTCGGCTCCGGCCCAACCAACGGAACGAACTCAAGCACGCCTTGCTCCGGCAGGTAAGAGGCGCTGATCTGCCGTTTCTTCGGAGTCTGCTTCCGGACGGGCCGGGGGAGCGCCGGCGCATCGAAGCTCGATCCATCGATCGACATGACCTTGGCCGCATCGCGCAACGCAAACAGTGACTGCTGTAAAGAGTTAAAACGCTTCGGCAACCGCGCGGGAGGGGGCGCCGTCTCTGGTTGAACAACTTGCGCGGGCTCCTCGTCCAACTCGACAACGGCGACAGGCGATGGTTTGAGCGCCAGTGCACCGTGATAACGGAGGCTGGTGGCGCTGACACGATCAGTCAGGCGTGTGGCGCAACGCGCACAACGGTGGTCATCTTCGCTATTCCACTGGCTACAACGGTTACAGATCATCAGGTTGCCTCGCTTTTGCTTCCCGTGGTAGGGTTGCAAAGTTGAATCGCACTGCCGAATGCTCAGAATCAGTTCGAATGGTACAGGACCATTGGTCTAGTCCGTACCCTTCGTTCCACTTTATCACTATTCCTTTCTTTTTCAAGCACTTTTGTGCGGATGGTTCGGGTTTTTGTCTTACTACCCCGTATATGGCGATTGCACGCCTATTCGTCCCCCTTATGTTGGGGGCAGTTTTCATTAGCGCCCAAACTCCGCCTCCAAAGACCGGATTGAGCCGGCCCGGAGCGCCTGCGCCCGATGAAATTGTTGCGTCGGCCGTGCTTCGGCAAGAAATGGACGGGCCGGTGCGTAAGTTGCGTGTAGCCGCGAAGTTAGAGACGACGGAGACGCTTCTGAAGGCGGACGAGATCGACTACAACGAACAGACCGGCGCGGCCGAAGCGCACGGCAACGTGTACTTCGAGCGCTTCGAGACGGGCGAGATTCTGCACGCTAGCCGCGTAGAGTATAACTTGAAGGATGGTAACGGAAAGTTCTATGAAGTAAAAGGTTCGGCAAAAGCTAAAGTTGAAATCAGGCCGGGGCTGTTAGTGACTGAGAACCCGTTCGTCTTCGAAGGACGCTGGGCCGAGAAGTATAAGGATCGATATCTTCTATACGACGGATTCGTGACAAATTGCCGGTTGCCAAAGCCCTGGTGGAGGTTGACCGCGCCCCGGTTTGACATTATTCCAGGGGATCGGGCGATCGCGTATCGGTCCTTTTTTAAGGTTCGCCGAGTGCCGATTTTGTATACGCCAGCGTTCTATAAAGCCCTTTCGGAAAATCCGAGGAAATCCGGATTTCTAACCCCCAACGCCGGTAGGAGTACTAGGTTGGGGTTCGTCTACGGGCTCGGGTACTACTGGGCGATCAACCGGAGTTGGGACTTGATGTATCGTTCCAGAATTTTCACGCAGCGCGGGTTGTCTACCGAAATCGACTTCCGCGGGAAGCCTCGCGAGGGCACTGAGCTGGGATTCACTCTATATGGGGTTCGGGACAAGGGCCGCTTGTCGGAAGACCGAACGCAGCGTTTCCAGGAAGGCGGGTACCAATTCCTGGTTTCCGGGAAGTCAAAAATGGGACACGGCTGGAACGGTGAAGCTAACATAAACTATTTATCTTCATTTCTTTTCAGGCAATCTTTCACGCAAAGCTTTAATGAGGCTGTGTTTTCGGAGGTCAACTCGTTGGCGCGCATTTCGAAGGCGACCGGCCTGTACTCGTTCCACGGGGTTTTCTCGCGGCACCAGCTTTTTCAGAGCAGCCAGGAGGCGGATCAGATCGTCATACGCCGGCTGCCAAGCTTTGAATTGTTTATCCGAGACCGGCAGGTATCGCGAAAAGTGTTACCCATCTGGTTCTCCATGGAATCGAGTGCGGGGTTCTTCCGCCGGCGGCAATTGCTGTTTGAGACGCGATCGTTTACGGAGCGATTGGATGCCGCACCACGCGTTGCAACCTCTTTAGAATTCAGAGGGTTTCGAATATTACCTTCGATGACGCTTCACGGCACGGCATACGGTTCGCGCCGGGAGCGGAACTCGCTGCAGGTGTCGGGGTCGAACCTGTTCCGTTCGGCGTCGGACTTCGAGGTGGATTTCACGACGCCGGTCCTGGAGAAGATCTTCGACGCGCCCGGTTGGCTCGGCGGCGGGAAGTTGAAGCACGTCATTGAGCCGCGGGCGTCGTACCGGCGGGTCGATGGAATCGACCGGTTCCGGGAAACACTGCGGTTCGACGAACTCGACATACTAAACAATACCTCCGAGGCGGAGGTGACGCTGATTAACCGGTTGTATTCTAACCGGGGTGGCCGGACCAGAGAAATTCTGGCGTGGCAGGTTTGGCAACGGAGGTACTTCGATCCGACTTTTGGCGGGGCGGTGGTGGAGGGCCAGCGAAACGTTTTCGCCTCGACGATCGGGTTGACCGGATTTGGCTTTTTCAACGGTCCCCGGCGGTACTCGCCAATCGTAAGCGCACTGCGGATGCGGCCGACCGACGCATCGGGCTTTGAGTGGCGGACCGACTACGATCCGCTGGTGCGGCGGTTTTCGAACTCGTCGGTGACGGCCGACTTCCGAATCAAGGAAAACTACATCGGCGCGATCGGGCATAACCTGGTTCGAGGCGTGCCGAACGTCTCTCCCAATGCCAATCAGTTACTGATGCGCGGGGCCTACGGAAATGAAACCAAGCGAGGCTGGCGGATGGGATTCACCGGAGTTTACGATTACCGCGACAACGTGTTGCAGTTCGCCACGACGGAGGCGACCTACACCGCCGATTGCTGTGGGCTGAGCTTCCAGTGGCGGCGGTTTAGCTTCTCGACTCGAAACGAGAATCAGTTTCTGGTCTCGTTTTCGGTGGCCAATATTGGGAGCTTCGGGACGCTGCGGAAGCAGGAACGCCTGTTCTAGATCGCCAGTGGAACGCCGACTGGAAGCGGGGCTGGCATCATTTGTCGGGTTCCATCGGTGAAAAACACATCGAACATCAGCACACCAGCCCCCAACATCGTGGGCACGTTTGCGCGAACGATCCGCTCCATCCTTTTCCTGGTGTGCTCGACTCGCCCGTCGGCGTATTGGATGAAGCGATGCTCCCAAGGATGTTCCTTATTTGTCCACATCGAAACGATCTGTGAGCTGTGCGCGAGGCGGCCGCCGATCACGGCACCCTGAGTGGCGATTGACTTGTCCTGTGTGCCGTCGGCGTATTTGTAGGTGACTTCCATGGTGCCGTTGGGTAACGGGTTGATGCTGTAGTCGACGACTTTCTTGGCGCGGGGATGATAGGGGTTCGTTCTCGGCTCGGGAGTCAAGGGGACTGCCCCTGGGATGCCGGCCCACGCGTTCGGATTCCGCTTCTGCAATTCCTGATTCATCAGGAGGATCGTGTAAGTCGTTTTGGAGATGGTCGACACTTCGCCGAAAGCGCGGTCGATACGGCCGTTGTCAAGGGCAGAC
>VFZQ01000312.1 GCA_016871135.1 Acidobacteriota bacterium
TCGCGACCATGCGGCGCCGCCGTTCCACGAAACAAAAAGGCCCATTTCCGTACCGGCGTACAACAGCGATGCGTTGCGCGGGTCTTCGCGCACGACATGCACGTACGCTTTTGCGGGCAGGCCCGTCACGATCGACGCGAACGTTTTCCCGCCGTCGGTGGTCTTGAAAATGTGCGGCTTGTAGTCGTCCCAGAAGTGCCGGTCGAGCGCGACATATGCCGTTGTCGACGACGTCTTTGATGGTTCGACGTGCGACACCCACGAATCGCGCAGTTCGGCGGGCAAGTTCTCGGCGACGTTCGTCCATGTCTTGCCGGCGTCGGCGGTCACCTGTACATTGCCGTCATCAGTGCCTACCCAGACCACGCCCGCCTTCGACGGCGACTCGCCGATCGACACAATCGTTCCATGATTCTCCGCCGTCGAGTTGTCGTACCAGATCGGGCCGCCCGCCGACTTCATGCGATCGCGAATATTGCGCGTGAGGTCCGGGCTGATCGGTTCCCAAGACATGCCGAAGTTTCGCGTTTGAAACAACGCGCTGCCACCGAAGTACACCGTCTGCTTGCCGTGCGGTGAGGTCACGATCGGCGTGTTCCAGTTGAAGCGGTACTTCAGATCGCCGACGCGCCCCGACTGCGGCTGAGGCGCTACGGACTGCTGCTCGCCCGTTTCCATATTCGTCATCGACAGCCGCCCGCCCTGTGACTCGGTGAGGAAGATATTAGGATTATCCGGATGCGGCGCGGCGAAGAATCCGTCGCCACCGCTGACCAATTTCCAATCGGACGCCGCGATCAATCCACCGCGCGTGCGCGACGGCCCGGTCCAGGTGCCGTTGTCCTGCAAACCGCCGGTCAGGTTGTAAAACGGAACCCGGTTGTCGGCCGCGAGCGCGTAGTATTGCGCGAGCGGAATGTTCAGAATGCTCTCCCACGAACCGCCACGATTTGTGGTCAACGACAAACCGCCGTCCGAGCCTGCCCACATGCGCGCAGGATTTGTTGGGTCGATCCACAGCGAATGGAAGTCGATGTGAATGCCGCTCGCCGTGTTGCGAAACGTCCTGCCGCCATCGACCGAAATCTTCAGATTCGATGCCACCGCGTAGACGCGGTTCTCTTCCACGGGATCGACGCGCAGGTCGGCGTAGTAGAAGCCGCGCCCGACGACGTCGCGCTCGCGCGTCATGATGACGAACGAGTCGCCTCCATCGCTCGAACGGTATAACGTACCTTCCTTCGATTCCGCCGCCAGATACACAACCGACGGGTTCGAAGGCGCGACCTTAACGCCAACGCGGCCGATCAGTTTCGGCAACCCCTTTTCGAGTTTCGTCCACGAGCGTCCTCCATCGGCCGATCGGAAGACTCCGCTCTTTTCGCTGCCCGAGGTGTGATTCCACGCCTTTCGCTCGAAGCGCCACATCGCCGCGTAGAGCACGTTCGGATTTTTCGGATTGATGTCGAGGTCAGCGCAGCCGTGGCCGTCGTCGATGAATAGCGTCTTCTGCCAAGTCACGCCGCCGTTGGTGGTCATGAAAACGCCGCGCTCGTTGTTCGGCCCCGATTGATGGCCCACCGCGCAGACGTACGCCGTCTCCGGTTCCAGCGGATGCACGATGACGCGCGCGATGTGCATCGTTTCGGCGAGCCCGAAGTGCTTCCAGGTCTTGCCGCCGTCGGTGGACTTGTACACGCCGTCACCGAACGACACGCTGTTGCGCATGTTCGCCTCGCCGGTGCCGAGCCAAACGACTTCAGGATTACGCGGGTCGAGCGCGAGGTCGCCCACCGACACGGTCGTCTTGTCGTCGAACAGCGAACTCCACGTCATGCCGCCGTCGAGAGTCTTCCACAAACCACCGCCGCCGGTGCCTGCGTAGAGGACGTTTGGATTGCCGGGAACACCTTCAATGTCGGTAACCCGCCCGCCCATCGTTGTCGGTCCGATCACACGGAACGAGAGGCTCTCGAAGTTCTGCGCGCAGAGTGCCGCGGCAGCAAACAGAAATAGTCGCATATCCGCTTGATTGTAGCGGTTTCATTCGAAACAATGAGCCATGCTTACTCGCCGATCCGTCCTGGCCGCCGCCGCCGTTCCAAAGATCAAGTTCCAAAACGCAGTCGATCAGCCGGTATTGAAAAAGGAACTCTTCACGTCGCCCGTCGTGATTGCGTCCATCGAACTCATGAAGAGCGGCTCGCACTACTTTGTGCAGGTGCGTTCGAAGGACGGCGCCGTCGGCATCGCCGATGCGCACAGTTCGGTGATGGCGAGTGCGTATCCGATTCTGCTCAAGCGCGTGAAGCCGACATTCGTTGGCAAGGACGCACGTAATCTCGAAGATTTGCAGCGTGAAGTGTATTTGGCGCAATCCAACTACAAGTGGCAGGGGTTGCCGTTCTGGGTTAGCCACGCCGTCATTGAAATCGCCATTCTCGACATGCTTGGCAAGACAGTCAACAAGCCTCTTGGCGCGTTGTTCGGCGATGTTATCCGCAAGACGGTTCCCGTCTATCGCGCCAGCGGCAACCGAGGCAACTCGCCGGAAGCGGAGATCGCTTACCTGCAGCAGATCGTCGGCGAGACCGGTGCGGGAGCGATTAAGTTTCGCCTCGGTGCGCGGATGATGTACAACGACGCGTCGACCAAACGCGATCTGGCGATGATCCCGCTCACGCGCAAAACGTTTGGCGACAAGTTCGCGATCTATGCCGATGCCAATGGTTCCTATGACGTGCCGATGGCTATCAAGATCGGCCGTGTGATGGAAGAGCACAAGCTTGGCTTCTTCGAAGAACCCGTGCCGTTCGATTACTACGACGATACGAAAGCCATTGCCGACGCGCTGAAGATTCCCATCGCGCTCGGCGAGGAAGAGATGAGTCTGCGCAACTTTCGCCGCATCATCGAGACGGGCACGGCGCAAGTGATTCAGCCGGATTTACTTTACTTCGGAGGACTCATTCGCTCGATCAAGGTCGCGCGGATGGCCGCCGCAGCCGGTCTCGATTGCACACCGCATATGTCGGGCGGGGGACTCGGTTTCCTCTATATCGCGCACTTCGCGTCCGTTGTTCCAAACGTCGGTGCGCACCAGGAGTATAAGGGCGAGGACGACAACCTGCCCGTGCATTCCGATACGTCGAGCCTTAAGAGCGAGAAGGGGATGTTGACGGTGCCCACCGGCCCGGGCCTTGGAGTGACCCTGGGGCCCGATTTTCTCGCCAAAGCAAAACCCGTAACCGTATGACATTGTGATAACTTAACCCCAGGACCATTTATGAGAAACCTTCTGCTTGCCCTTTGCATGTCGGCCGTCGTGTTCGCGCAAAGCGAACGCGGCAACATCACAGGCATCGTCGCCGATCCTTCCGGCGCGGCTGTTCCCGGCGCCGAACTCGCGGCGATTCTTGTCGCGACCAATACGGCGAACAAGGCTGTCGCATCGGCCTCGGGCGAATACAACATCGCAAACCTTTTACCGGGCGTGTACCGGCTTGAAGTATCGGCCGCTGGATTCAAGAAGTCTTTGCAGCAGAACGTGAATGTCTCCGCGGGCGGCACGGTGCGCGTCGACGTCTCGCTCGCCATCGGTCAGGTCAGCGAGTCGGTCGAAGTCACCGCCGCGGCCGCAACGATCCAGACCGAGAACGCTAAGGTTTCCACGCTCGTCGAGAACAAGCTGGTTGACGAGTTGCCGTTGGTTGTCGCGGGATCGATGCGAAGTCCGTTCAATCTTGTCGCGGTCGCAGCCGAAGCGCGTGGCAGCGGGCAGCGTCTGGCGCTCGGAGGCGGCCAAGTCGCCCAGTGGGATGCGACGCTTGATGGCTACAGCGTCGGCACCAATCGTTCGGGCGATACCGAAGAAGCCGCGCTCAACACGCCGTCGGTCGAAGCGCTCACAGAATTTTCCGTCGACACTAACGGCTTCAAGGCTGAATACGGCCAGGCCGGCGGCGGCGCGATGACCTTCGCGTCGAAGTCCGGAACCAATGCGTTCCACGGCTCAGCCTACGACTTCCTCCGCAACGACAAACTCGACGCCCGCGGCTTTTTCGCCAATACTCGCTCCATTTATCGTCAAAACGATTTCGGCTTCACCGCGGGCGGCCCGGTCGTCGTGCCGAAGGTCTACGACGGCCGCAACAAGACTTTCTTCTTCATGTCGTTCGAAGGCTTCCGCAACCGCGTCGGAGCGAACTCGAGCATCCTCAGCGTGCCTACGCCGGAGATGTACAACGGCGATTTTCGCAGCTGGGTCAACCCCAACAACCAATTGCTGACGATCTACAACCCTTCGACAACCAGAGCCAACCCGAATGGCGTCGGCTTCATCCGCGACCCCTTCCCGAACAACCAGATTCCCGTGTCGATGTTCTCGGCCATCGCTCAGCAAATCGCGGCCTTCGGCAAGGGCGTTACGCCCAACCGCGGCTTCGCGCCCGGCACCAGCGGTTACGTCCGACAGAATTACATTGTCAACAGCGGTACGCTCGTTACGCCTACCGACAAGTGGAGCGTCAAGGGCGACCAGAATATTGGTTCCAATCACCGGCTCAGTTTCTTGTGGAACCTCACCACTTTTCGCAATAAGCCCGGCCCCGCCGGACCTCCAGGCCTGCCCGAACCGCTTTGGAACGGCGCCATTCAGGCTTGGGACACCGAAGCATATCGCTGGAGCCACGACTGGACGATCTCGCCGGCGATGATCAATCACTTCTCCTTTGCCTTCAACCGCTTCATCAAGGATAGTTTCTCCGCGAATGTCGGCAAGAACTGGAAGGACAAAGTCTGCATCAAGAACGTCATCGATTGCAACAACAACTTTCCGACCATTAACTTCACCGAGTTCAGCACCTGGGGAGGCCCATCCAACAACGGCACGCTGCAACCTGGCTGGGGCATCAAGAACGATCTCAGCTACGTGAAGGGTTCGCACACCTGGAAGTTTGGGTTCCAGCACCAGAATCAAACCGCCAACGGCGTCGGACAACAAGACATCTCCGGCCGCGCCGATTTCAATTTCCTCGGCACCTCGATTCCGGGCGCGACGGCGTTCACCAGCGGTAGTTCGTTTGCCAGTTTTCTTCTTGGCGAAGCGCATCTTGGCCGCACCGAAACTCCGCGCGAAGTCGCACAGAACTATCCCTACTTCGGCTTCTACGCGCAGGACGACTGGCGCATCACGCGCAAGCTTGTGCTGAACCTCGGTGTCCGCTACGACTTCACGCAGCCCCCGACCAACAAGCTTGATCAATACTCCGACTTCAATCCGACGCGCCCTAATCCCGCCGCGAACGGCTTCCTTGGAGCGCTCTGGTTCGCGGGTTTCGGTGAAGGCCGCGAGAACCGCCGCAGCCTTGTGCCGGGTTGGTACGGCGGCATCGGCCCGCGCATCGGCATCGCATACTCGCCCGATTCGAAGACGACAATCCGTACGGCGTTCGGCCGCTCTTTCTCGCGTGTCACGGCCGTGCAGGGATCGGGCCACTTCGCCGGTTTCATTGGGCAGTGGGCGTTCCAAAACACTTCCCAAGGTGTGCAGCCGACCTTCCGTCTTAACGAGGGCCTACCCTCTTACGTGCTTCCTCCGCGCATCGATCCGAGCTTTCAGAACGGACAGTCCGTCGATTTCTGGAACGGCCAGGACGCCACCCGCGCACCCGAAGCGCTCTTCTGGACGTTCACAACTCAGCGCCAAATCTCGACCAACACCGTGCTCGAGCTTGGCTATAACGCCAATGTCGGAACGCACCTACAGTCGGGCATCCTGAACATGAACCAGATGGACTCGGCCATCTTCAACCGGCTGGTGGGCCAGATGGGCCGCGCTCCCGCGATCGCCATGCTCACCGGACCTTTCAACTCCGCCGCCGCAGTTGCCGCCGGCGTGCGCGCGCCGTATGCGAGTTTCGCCACGCAAGCGCAGCGCACCGCCAATCAGGCTCTCCGGCCGTACCCGCAATATCAGGCCGTCTCCACCGGATCGCAGAACGGCGATAAGAGCGGGCACTCTTCTTATCACGCGATGGTTATGAAGTTCGACCGCCGCTTCTCGAAGGATCTAACTTTGCAATGGAGCTACGTGTTCTCCAAGCTGGTCACCGACTCCGACTCCTACTTTGCCAACTCCGAGACAGCGGCGCAGGATCACTACTACCGCCGCTCGGAGAAATCCATCGGCCAGTTCGATCAGACGCACGTCGTGAAGTTTTCAACCCTCTACAACTTGCCGTTTGGCAAGGGAGGCAAGTGGCTCACCAACGGCTTCGTCTCGCACGTAGTTGGCGGATGGCGCCTGGCGGCCATCCAAGTCTATAGCAGCGGCTTCCCGCTGGAGCTGACCCGCAATAATCCGTTGCCTATCTTTAACGGCATCACGCGGCCCACGGTTTCGACTTACGAAGGTTGGCGCGGCTCGGTCGGCGCCGGCGGGTTCGATCCGAATCGCGACAGCTTCCTCCAGCCCCCAGACTTCTTCGGCGCCCAGCCCGCCGATTTCGGCAACATCACGCGGCACAACCCGAAGGTCCGCACCTTCGCC
>VFZQ01000313.1 GCA_016871135.1 Acidobacteriota bacterium
TGCGCCGGAGACGCAGCGCCGCCGAAGTGATTCGCGGCATCCGCGTGGCGGCGGGATTGCTGCTGAGCTTCGGCAACGGCGGGAAGCTGCAGTGTCGTGTCGAATCGACGCTGGGTGTGCAGCATCCCGCCGCGGCGCCGTCGAGCAACGCAACGGAGACGTTGCTCGGCGGCTGGCCGGCGTATGAGTTCGGCGATGGATCGACGGCCGCGAAAGGCATCTTGCGCGGCGCGAACCGCGAACCCAAGATCCGCTTTTGGAGCCGGAGTTCGGCCGATGCGCCGAACCGCTTCAGCGTGGAGTTCCAGGACGCGTTCAACGAGTATCAGCAGGATAGCCTCTCGCTGGTCGATGTCGATGACGTCGTTACGAGCGGGCAGGAGACGAGTGCGTCGCTGCCCGGCTGGGACTCGCGAATTTCGATCAGGCCGCGCGGATGTTGAAGCTGAACTTGCTGCGCTCGGTGAAGGGCAACTTCTACGTGCAGTTTGAAACCAGCGTCCGCGGATTCGGTTTGCGGCCGGGCGATCTGATCTCGCTAACTTATGCCAAAGAGGGACTGGTGCGGCAGCCGTTCCGCGTGTTGAAGATCGCGCCGGGGTTAAATTACCGGACCGCGGCGATCACGGCGCAGTGGCACGACGATAGCTGGTACGTGCAAACGGCGGGCAATGGAGCGGAGTCGACGGGGCGTCAGCCGAAGTACGAACAGGGGCTGCCGAGGCCGTTGGGCGGAACCGTCATCGATAGCGACGGCATTGCGCAATTTGGCGTGACAGAGACGTATGAAGAGCAGACCGATGGATCGGCGCTGGCGCGATTGACGGTGGAATTCACCGCGCCGTCGAAGCCTTCGGCGAGCCGCGCGGGGATTCCGTTGCTGGGATTTTCGGCGCTATCGCAAGGCACGGGCGGCACGTTGAAAGGCGACCAGGTGCTCTACTACGCCGTTACCGGCGTGGACTCAGACGGCGTGGAGAGCGGACTATCGTTCATCGTGCGCGCGGTGATTCCGGCGGGTACGAACACAAATACCGTCGCGCTGCAGAGCCTGAGTTTCGCTGCGAACACGGCGTCGTTTCACGTCTATCGCGGACCGAGCCCGCAAGAGTTGCATCGCATCGCTTCGGGCGTTGGCGTGTCGGCATCCTACACGGATACGGGCGCGGCGGAGGGATTGTTGTCGCCGCCGGACGAGAACTATTCGCACGCGAATTTTCACTGGCGGTGGGAGTTGCAGGGCGCGCAGACGGCGACGATCGCCACTGCGAATACGGTGGGGAACACGACGCTCGCGATGCTCGTCAATGAGTATCGCGGGCAAGTCGTGCGGATCACCTCCGGCAAAGGCCAGGGGCAGGAACGGCGGATCGATTCGAACTCGGCGACGACTCTGGTGTTGGAACGCGATTGGTCCGTGACTCCCGACTCGACGAGCAAGTTCACGGTGGCGGAGCCGAGTTGGAATTTCGGCGCGGCGTCGACGACAAGTCCGGTGACGTTCACGATTCCGAACCGCGAGGGCCGGACCGTACAGATCTCTGGGCGGTCAGCGAACGCAAGCGACAAGGAGTGCCCGTTCGAGCTGTGTCCGGTCACACGCTGGCAGGTGCTGGGAGCGGCGGGGCTGTTGCTCGACGCCGATGTGCCGCCTCAGCCCTCGTTCGCGATGAAGGCGAAAGGCGACGGCACAATCACGCTGTTAGGCCTTGGCTTTCCGACCTTCGTCAACACACGGAGCATCGCAGCAGGCACACTGATCCTGCGTTACTGGGATGAGCTGCAGAGCCCGTCGACACTCACGTTGGCGGGGGCGATCGACGGAACGCGATCGACGATGACGGTGAGCGCGGCCGGTGTTGTCGCGGGCACGTATTTGCAAATCGGTGAGGAGATTGCGCGGGTCGACGCGGTGGCGGCCGGCGGCACGCTGCTGTCGATCACACGTGGCTCACACGGAACGACGGCGGGCGCGCACGCGACGGGAGACATTGTCTACACGCTGCAATCGCATACCGAGATCGTTCCGTTTTCGCGGGACTTCTTCGGCTCGCCGGCAAGCGGCTCATTCAGCTACACCGTGTTCCTTCCGAACGCGCGCGTGGGCGGCGCCGACCTGTTCGTCACGAATGCGTGGGGCAATAGCCCGGTCGATCAGCGGCACTTCACGGGCACAACCGACTACGGCTTACGCACAATCAATGGCGGCCAGTTGAATTTGCAGGTCGAAGGGTATCTGGCGATCGAAGACGACGCGGTTCCTCCGATCTCGATCGAGAGCTACTTGTCGATGCAAGACATATTTGCGGTTGTCAGCGAGGCGCCGACCGAAATTCCGGTGGTGCTGCGACTGCGGCAGGACAACGATGAAATTTGCACGCTGACGATTCCGGTCAACGCGGCGATTTCAAATGTTGTCGATGGATTCGGGCTGGCGCCGTTGCGCGCGGGCTCGCTATTGCGGCTGGACATTTTGTCGGTTGGCCAGACAGCCACGTCGACACCAGGCGCCGATTTAACCGTAACGATTCGACTGTAACGACCATGCCTGAAACACTAGAAAAACTTCGGCCAGACCGCGATCTGCAGGTCTATTTCGAACGCCCCTCGGCGATTGCCGCGATGAGCGGGGCGAGTCCCACCGGCTTCACGGCCAGTGGGACGTGGCGCCAGCAGTTTGACTGGTGCGTCATCGAGTGGAATCGCGACAACGTGTTTGAACATCCGCTGTTCCGCTCGCTGCCGGACGGAGATCTGAGCGGGCTGACACTCACCTACGAAGAGACACGCGATAACTGCATTCCGATGGACTCGGATCTCTATCCGACCGTCGATTGGCCGTACCTGCGTTTGTGGGTCGACGCGGCCGGCGTCGAGACGTTTCATCAGGTGCCGCTCGCAAACTACGCGGTGCCAATTGTGGGATCGTATATTCCCGCGACGGCGTCGTTCGAGTTGAAGGGCTCGATCACGGTAGGCGACTACGTCGGCTTGGCGTGGCTCTCGGAGCACTATACACACGAGTGCATCGCCGGAGATACTCTTTCGACGGTGGCCGCCGCAATCGCGGGGTACGTCAACACGTTCTCAACAAACATGACTGCGGCGTCGAGCGGGGCTGTCGTCACGCTGACTTATACAGGCGCGTTAGGCGCGAACGGGAACAAGGTGGGCGCGTACGGACAGGTGGATGGCGCACGCACCGAGTATTGGGATGTGTGGCACAAGACGTTCAGCGGAGGCGTCTCGCCGTCAAAGTGGCGCGTCACCCTTCCGTTCAATGCTCTTGTCGATCGCAACACCGTGACGGTGCCGACAAACAAAGTGCGCAAGATGCGCTGGACGTACGCGGCGGCGATGCAGACTGGCGCGTATCAACGCAGCGAGTTCGAGGCGGTGGTGTCGAACTGGACTGTGACGGGGACCAATCGCGCGTATCGAGTGGCCGGGCCAGGCAGCCGGAGGATCGAAGACAACGCGAAGAAGGCGAGTTACTACGGTTCGAACTGGGCGGCGACGAAGGGGAATTTTTCAGGCGGGACGATCCGGTGGACCGGCACCTATGGCGATAGCGTAACGATCCCGTATCGTTGCCCGCAGAATCACGAGTTGTATTTGGGCACGCGTTTGTTGACCGCGGGCGCCGATATCGCACTGCGGGTCGACAACGAAACACCGCGGGTGATTTCGTTGCGTGCCAATGGCGAAGACACGTTGATGCGTGTTCCGCTGGGCGCCTACGGACCGGGCGAACACACGGTGTTGATCTCGCACAACGGACCGTCTGGGAACGCGTTTTATTTCGACTTCCTCGAAGTGGCGATTCCGGCGACGACCGTGTCGAATCAGGTGATCGAACCAAAGGTCACGCTGGCCACCGACTGGGATACCGATCACTCGCTTGCAGTGCCGGCCGAGCGAACGGCGTGGATGATATATTCGCTCGGATTCCACGGGCGCGTGAATCACTATGTCGGCGCGTTGATTTTCTACGAGATGTACCGGCAGGGGCACGTCTACGCGAGCGCGCATATCGATTTCGCGGGAACGCCCACGCCGAGCGCGTCGACGACGATCACAATCGGCAGCGCGGCGAATCCGGGCGCGGCGTTGAATGTCACCCATTTGAACTTGTTTGGCGATACGGCGGAGACAATTGCGAAGGCCTTTGAGTTGGAGTTCAATCGTGGTTATACAGGGATTCGCGCGGAAGCGACAGGGACGCGGCTGACGATCTTCGCGCGCGCGATGGGGTTGATCGGCGAAGACATCACGATCGCGGCGACGCCTGCTTCCGGTGCGTTTTCGGCAACGCGTTCGGCTGCAAATCTGACTGGGGCTGTCAACGGCGAATGGCGAACCGATCTAACGGCGAATCCGAGGATCAATCGGGCGTGCCGGGACTGGTCTCGGAAGTTCTACGATGCGTGTAAGGCCTATGGCCTCGACATGACCGCGGCGTTTTCGCTGGAGCTGCAACACGGCGATCCGTCGGAAGCGGCGGGCATCGCCCAGCGATATTCGAACGGAGATCCGTGTCTGCTGAATACGCCTGCGTTGCAGACGAACTTTTCGCCAGCGAGCATCGCGTACTGGAAAAAGGTGCATCTTGAAATGGCCGATATTCTGGCGGCGGCTGGGTATGTCCCTTATCTGCAATTCGGCGAAGTGCAGTGGTGGTATTTCCCGAACATGCTGCCGGGGATGACGCCGATCAGCATGCCTTACTACGATCAGTACACGAAGGACCAGTTTCAGGCGGCGCATGGATTTCCACTGCGGTTCATCGGCAATAACACGGTCGCCCCGGCGGCGTTCCCGGAAGAGGGGGCGTTTCTGCCGTCGCTGATCGGGGCTTTCACCGATGCGATTCGCGCGCACGTGCTGGCGACGCATCCGAATTGCCGGTTTGAAGTGCTGTATCCGACCGATGTCAACGACACAGCGTGGGGACATGTCGTCAACTACCCGGACGCGGCGTGGACGCCGGAGAAGCTGGACTGTCTGAAGACGGAGAGCTTCAGCTTTACCTTCGCGCGAGATTTGAACAAGTCGAAGTACTCGATTGAATACCCGGCGTCGAAGGGCTTTGCTAAGACAAAGGCCGCGTTTCTGGTAGGGCCAGGCGATTCGTCGACGACGTGGCAGAAAGAGGCACGGATGGCGAAGGCAAGGAATGTAGAGTCGACTGTGCTATTCGCGCTCGATCAGTTCTGTTTGATTGGGTATCCGGTGCCGTTTTGGAGAGGCCTGCGGAAGGGACGGAGGCTGGGGTAGAGTGATATTGGATGGTCCAGCTATTGGACCGGCGCGAGGACAAAGTTGTCGAGGCGAGCCTTCGTCTCGACATGCAGCCGGTGGACTTAATTCGAGCCGAGGAGAGTTGGCGGCGATATCGCGACCGCCTATTGCGTTTGTCGGCGGAGCACTCGCATTGGGACTGGTCGATGAAGTCCTCGGACTTGGTGTTCGGGCCGTACCGATGCGTTGGCATCGTTCACAAGCGGGCTGTGCAGGGCTTGATGATGGTCGGATGGAGCGGGTACAAAGGGCGGTCGTTGAAGCATCGAGACGAACAGATCCTATATGTGAAGTACTTGGAAACGGCGCCTTGGAACCTGAGAGAGTTCGCGGGTGATCGCATCCGATACGCCGGAGTCGGCACGGCGCTGTTGCGAGAAGCAGTTCTGATGTCGATGAGATTAGGCATGCACAGGCGGCTCGGGCTTCACTCGTTGCCGCAGGCGGAGAGGTTCTACGACCGGTTCATGGATGACCTTGGCCTCGACTGGAACGTGGAGAACCTGCGTCTGTTCGAACTGCCGCAAGAAAAGGCGTTGAAATATATTGCGGATAGTTTTGTTCAAGAAGAGGGGTGAAGGGACGATAAGGTAGTATGGAGATGGAATTAGAGATGGAGAAGATGAAACCGGCCAAACTACCCGAACCGGCCATCCGGCGCCTTGCGGCGCTGGAAGATGGCTGTTCGATTCGCGCAGGCAGTCTGAACGGTGTCTTCGCCAAGCCGGGCAAGCGCGCTCCCAAACGCCTGACCGCCAAGTCGACCCGCTAGCCGGGTCTAATCCACCTATTTGACGATTTTATAGCGCCGCGATCTTGCATTTGGTCCGCTTCTAGCCTAGACTCAAAGAGTGAGTGTTGATCGCACCCTTAGTCTGCCCGTGGCCATCGGCCAGGGTGTTGTGCGTCCGCTCGTAGTATCCGGCATTATTCCTCTCGTAGTAGTAGGAATTATTGGGGTAACCGTAACAGGTCCCGCCTGAGTGGCACCGGAATAATGGTATAGAAGCCACCGGCGGGACAGAAACCCAAGCCGGTGGCTTTTTTCGTTTGTGGCCAAACACGAGGAGTGAACAACAGATGTCTCAATTAATGAGCGGATCCAAAATTCTGCTGGAGTGCCTGGCGCGGGAAGGCGTCGACACGATCTTCGGCTATCCCGGCGGAGTAACGATTCCGTTCTACGACGCGATGCTCGATTCGCCGATTCAGCACGTGCTGGTTCGTCACGAACA
>VFZQ01000314.1 GCA_016871135.1 Acidobacteriota bacterium
TGCTTGGCCTGCCGACCGCGGTCACGCGCATCGACCCCTATCCCACGCAGTTCAACCGCTGGTCCGATGCGTCATTCTACGCGCAGGACGATTGGAAACTCACGTCCAGACTGACGCTAAGTCTAGGCTTGCGCTATGAATTCAACCAGCCCGCCTTCGCGCGCGACGGCAACATGTTCAGCTTCGATCCAGGCTCCGGCTCGGTGATCGTTCCCAGCGATAATGCTCGCCGCCTCTTCAGCCCCTACTTCCCCACCGACGTGCCGATCGTCACGGCGCAGAGCGTTGGCCTGCCAAGGGCCCTGCGCCGCGCCGACAACAATAATTGGGCGCCGCGATTCGGCTTCGCGTACTCTTGGAATCCGAAGACCGTGATTCGCGGCGGCATCGGCGCGTTCTACGGACATTTCTCCGGCGTCTTGCCGGCGGCGGTTTCAGGCGGGCCGTTCTCGTTGTCGACAACAGCGAATAACAGCTTCGCCAACGGCGTTCCGGCGTTCACATTCGAAAGGCCGTTCGCGGCGGCGGGCGTGCCTGGCGCGCTAAACCTGAATGGCATTTCGCCAAACCTGCGCGTGCAGTTGTCGACCCAGTACAGTCTAACCGTCGAGCGCGAACTTACCGGCGCGATGGGCCTGCGCGTCAGCTACATCGGTTCAAAGGGCTCGCAGTTGCCCTACCAACGCAACATCAATCAGCCGCGCGCTTCTTCGACGCCGTTCACCGCGGCGCGCCGTCCCTATCCCCGCTACAACAACATCATCTACGCCGAGAGCGGTGCAAACAATCTGTATAGCGGCCTGCAAGTGCAAGTGAATCGCCGCTTCGAGAAGGGCTTCTTGTTGACAAGCGCATGGACGCTCGCCAAGCAGTTGAGCGAGGTCGACGACACCGGCAGCGCCGAGTTGAACACGACGATCGAGGACGCCTACGATCGCGCCCGCGATCGCGGCAACGTCTACTCGATCCCGCGCAATCAGTGGATGAATCAAGTCCTGTACGAGATTCCGTTCGCCAAGAACAAGCTCTGGGGCGGCTGGCAAGTTTCGGCGCTGGTGAACCTGAGCAGTGGCCATTTCCTCAACCCGCAGTTCGCGGGCTCCGATCCGTCCAATACAAACACCGTGGGCGGGCGGCCAGATAAGCTTTCCGACGTGAAATATCCAAAGACGCTGGCCGCCTGGTTCGATCGCACCGCGTTCGGCGTGCCCGCCGCCGGACGATTCGGAAACGCCGAACGGAACTCCGTGAACGGCCCCGGTTACGCGGTCTTCAACATGGGTCTCCAAAAGGGATTTTCTTTCGAGCGCTTTGGCCGATTGACGCTCGGCGCGAATTTTCAAAACGCGTTGAATCACGTCAATTTCGGGCAGCCGAACATGACTTCCAATATCGCCAACGGCGGGGTTATCACCTCGACGCACATCTTCCCGGCGGCAGGCTCAGCAAGGCTTGGCCAGCTCGTATTGCGCTACGGATTCTAGAAAGAATCCCTAAAACTACAATTGTAGTAAATACCGTTCACAAACTTCGAAAATATTTTTTCGGAGCGCAACTCGTTTAGAATCAACACTGATATCACCCATCTTTCAAAAACAGGCCCAGAAAATTTGGAATCGCCTGCTACTCTTGAGATAGGAGTAGCGACTTTTCCCACCCGCAAGCCAACGGCCTGCGGGTTTTTTGTTTCCTGGAGGCGTTTTCATGCGCAGTTCGAAACTGTGGGCGTTCGTCGTCCACCTGATATTGCTGTTTTTCATTGTCTCTGTCCCCGTCTCGGCGATCCCGCCGTTGACTACGGTGCAAGACACGCTCTACAAAGCCGACGGCGCCCGTTTCAACGGCGTTGCCTACATCGAATGGAAGTCCTTCCAGGCGTCGGATGCCTCGGCCATTGCAAGCTCCAGTGTTCTCATCCCGATTACGGATGGCGCGCTGCGGGTGCGGCTGGTTCCCACCAGCAACGCCAGCGCGGGAGCGCACTATTTTGTTCGTTATCACGCCGACGGGCGCGTGCAGTTCACCGAAACGTGGAATGTGCCGCCGTCGGCGACACCGTTGGCCGTGGCCGCCGTACATGTGGCCCATGGCGCATCGACGGGCGGCGTAATCACACCGCCTGCCGGTCTGACGCTCGGCGATATCGCCGGGCTGAACGACGAATTGGCCGCACGGCCCGTGAAGGGTTTCACCTTCACGACAAATCGCGTCGTGATGACCGGTTCGACCGGTGCGCTCGAATCGGTGCTCGGCAATTTGAGCGACTGTAT
The DNA here is from genome assembly GCA_016871135.1 of Acidobacteriota bacterium. Taxonomy (GTDB): domain Bacteria; phylum Acidobacteriota; class Terriglobia; order Bryobacterales; family Bryobacteraceae. The sequence continues at coordinate 2,271 of VFZQ01000314.1, forward strand.
TCACGTCGATGGCACAACCGGCCCGTGCGGTAGCGGCAGCGGCAGTTCGGGTAGCGGACCGGGATTCGTCGATCAGGAGATGCCAGCCGGCGCAGCCAACGGATCCAATACGGTCTTCACGCTGGCCCAGGCGCCGTCACCTGCGACGAGCCTGGAACTCTATCGGAACGGAGTGTTGCAACGGAGCGGAATCGATTACACCCTGAGCGGGCTAACGATTTCCTTTGGCGTGCAATCAACTCCGCAGACGGGGGATCTATTGACCGCGTCGTATCGGTTGGCGAGCGAGATCGCGCCTCTTGGCGCGCTTGGCGGTGCGTTAACCGGGTCGTTTCCGGAACCGCAAATCGCGGAGGGCGTGATTAGCAACTTCAATATCGCTTCCGCCGCTGGCATTGCGGAATCGAAGCTGGCGCTGAATTACGCGACGCATTCCAATGCCAACGATCCGGTGGCGGGCGAAAAGGCCGCGCTGAGCGGAACGGCTGGCGCGCCATCAGCGTCAAACAAGTACGTCACGGACGCCGACGCGCGCATGACGAATTCGCGCACGCCTGTCACACACAATCTGTTATCCAATGAGCACGGCGATACTACTGCCGGCAACGCGCAACGGGGCGACCTGATCGTAGGCATGAATCAAGGCGTGATCAAGTGGAGCCGTTTGCCGCTCGGTCCCGCGAACCGGTGCCTGACGTCCAACGGAACCGACGCGATTTGGAACACGTGTTTGTTCACAGGTTTCCACGCGGGGGCGATTCCATTTACCGATAGCCATGGTTCGCTCGCGGAAAGCCCGTTGCACTTTAGCTGGGACCACTCCAACCGGCGTCTGGCGGTTGGCAGCAACTGGAGGCCATCGACGCTGACCGTCTACGACAGCGCGCCGGGCGCGTCCGTCACAACGCTAACGGTTCGAGGGGCACAGGGGCAAGGAAACCATCCGCTACAGACGTGGCTTGATCCAGCGGGCGCCGAAAAGGCCCGCGTGGAGGCGAACGGAGCTTTCGTTACGCCGTCGATCGAGACGGTTTCAACCACGGCGCGCGCAGCGTGGCGTGAAGCGGGAACCGCCGTCGATCCATCGGCGAAACTGGACGGCGACGCGTGGTACAACTCAGCCGCGAAGTCCCACAAGACGTTCGAGGCCGGACAAACGCATACGACGCCGCAGGTGCTTTGCGCAAGCGGCGGCGGCGCTACCGAATCGACGAGCCTCGTACAACTCGGCTCGTGTACGATTCCGGCTGGCCTGCTGCAACCGGGCGACCGGTTGGCCGTAAAGACCACATGGTCGCACGGCGGAAGCAACGGCGATTTCCATACTCGCTGGCGCTGGGGTTCCGCTGTCGCGGCGGCCTATAATTCAAGCCTATCGGCGCCGTTGGCCGAAACCGACGGCACCATCGCCTTGCATACGGGCGGCGCCGTCGTCAGCAGTTCCAATGCAATTACCGGGGCAGTGGTTTCTCCGAAACTCGAGGGCCTGGCGGTACTTTACACCGGCGGGTTGACGATCGGGTTCGAGGGACATCTGATGAATGCCGGTGATTCTCTGGCCTTACTGCAATTCACTGTGATCCGGTATCCGGCGCAGGCGAATCCATAACGGCGGTTTCGCGGTGAGGAGCGCCAAGCTCCTCACCGCGCTATAAGTTGTTTATGACGAGATCCACGGCGACCTTTGGATCGGCACTGTTTTTCCTCGCGGCGCCGGGTGTGGTCGCTGGATACCTGCCGTGGGTAATCAGCGGGTGGATGCTCGGCGGTTCGATAACGGCGCGCTGCGCCGGCGTGTTGCTGGTTGGGTGCGGGCTTGTGGTGGCGATCGACTCGTTTCGACGTTTTGCCATCGAAGGATTTGGAACACCGGCGCCCGTCGCTCCGACAATAAAGTTGATCGTTAGCGGCTGGTATCGGCACGTGCGTAATCCAATGTATGTCGCCGTGCTGGCGATGATCTTCGGGCAGGCGCTTCTGTTCGGCAGCCCTGCGCTCGCTCTGTATGGCGGCGCGGTGTGGCTGTTGTTTCACGCATTTGTTGTGTTCTACGAAGAGCCGCGACTAAAGCGGAGCTTCGGCGATTCGTACATCGATTTTCAGCGGCGCGTGCCGCGTTGGATTCCGCTACTTCGCGTACGCCTCGATCGGTAGGCAGGTGCAGACCAGGTTCCGGTCGCCATACGCGCCGTCGATGCGACCCACCGGCGCCCAGTATTTATCGTGGCGCGCCGAACCTTCCGGAAAGCAGCCTTCTTCGCGCGTGTACTTGCGATTCCAATTGGAATCGGCGATGTCATGCACGGTGTGGGGCGCGTGGCGCAGCGGCGAATCGGCGATGTCGAACCGGCCGCCGGCGACAGCATTGATCTCGCCGCGAATGGCGATCATTGCGTCGCAGAAGCGATCAAGCTCTTGCTTGCTCTCCGATTCGGTCGGCTCGATCATGAGCGTGCCGGGCACGGGAAAACTCATCGTCGGAGCGTGGAAGCCGTGATCGATGAGTCGTTTCGCGATGTCGTCGACCGAAACGCCGCACAGGTCTTTCAACGGGCGCGGATCGACGATGCACTCGTGTGCGACGCGGTTGTTGGCGTTCTGATACAGCACCGGAAAATGCGGCCCGAGCCGCGCGGCGATGTAGTTGGCGTTGAGAATCGCGACTTCGGTGGCTCGCTGCAAGCCTTCGCCGCCCATCATCAACATGTAGACGTAGCTGATCGGAAGAATCGACGCCGAGCCATACGGCGCGGCCGACACTGGACCAACAAGCGCCTGGCCGCCATCGACATTCGGATGGCCCGGCAGAAACGGCGCCAAATGCGCTTTGACACCGATCGGGCCCATGCCGGGGCCGCCGCCGCCGTGCGGAATGCAAAACGTTTTGTGCAGATTCAGGTGCGAAACATCGGCGCCGTAGTCGCCGGGCCGCGAAAGCCCGACCTGCGCGTTCATGTTCGCGCCGTCGAGATAAACCTGCCCGCCGTGTTCATGCGCGATGGCGCAGATCTCACGGATCGATTCTTCGAACACGCCGTGCGTCGAAGGATAGGTCACCATCAGCGCCGATAGATTCGCCGCGTGCTGCGTGGCCTTTGCGCGCAAATCGGCGACATCGACGTTGCCGTCTTCATCGCACTTCACGACAACAACGTCCATGCCGACCATGCTCGCCGACGCTGGATTGGTACCGTGCGCCGACGACGGAATCAAGCAGATGTTGCGGTGACCTTCGCCGCGGCTGACGTGATAGCCGCGAATCGCGAGCAGGCCGGCGTACTCGCCTTGCGCGCCGGAGTTGGGCTGCAGCGAGAACGCGTCGTAACCGGTGACCTCACAGAGATTACGCTGCAACTCGCCGAACATTTCTGCGTAGCCTTGCGCTTGATCGACGGGCGCGAACGGGTGCAGGCCGCCGATTTCGGGCCATGTCACAGGAACCATCTCGGCGGTGGCGTTCAGCTTCATCGTGCACGAACCGAGCGGAATCATCGCGCGGTCGAGCGCGAGGTCGCGGTCGTTCAAGCGGCGCAGATAGCGCAGCATTTCGGTTTCCGAACGAAAACGATGGAATACCGGATGCGTGAGGAACGCAGAACTGCGTTGCAGATGCGGTGGCAGCGCGTCGCCGCCCGCCTCCACAATACTTCCGCCGAATGCCGCGACAACGGCGGCAACGACGGCGGCCGTCGTGGTTTCATCGACGCTGATACCGATCTCGCCGTTAGCGCCTTCGCGCAGATTGATCTTCGCCGCGCGCGCGGCTTGCAGAATCGATTGTTGCTTCGCGCCCGCCGCGACTGTAATCGTATCGAAGAAATGTTGATTGAGGACGGTAAAGCCGAGCTTCCGTAACGAAGCAGCCAGCGCCGCCGCGTTACCATGCACGCGCCGCGCGATTTCGACCAGACCATCGGGCCCGTGATAAACCGCGTACATGCTGGCCATGACCGCAAGCAACACCTGCGCCGTGCAAATGTTCGACGTCGCCTTCTCGCGGCGAATGTGCTGCTCCCGGGTTTGTAGCGAGAGCCGATACGCCGAGTTCCCGCGCGCATCGATCGACACGCCGACAAGCCGCCCGGGCATTGAACGCTTATACGCATCGCGCACGGCCATGTACGCCGCGTGCGGGCCACCGTAACCCATCGGCACGCCGAACCGCTGCGTGTTGCCGACGGCGACATCGGCGCCGAGTTCGCCGGGCGGAGTCAACAGCGTCAGCGCCAGCGGATCGGCGGCAA
>VFZQ01000315.1 GCA_016871135.1 Acidobacteriota bacterium
GCGATTTGACGACCTGGTACGACGGCACGCGCGCCAATGAGTACAAGGCGATGCTGGAGTCGATGGACGGTGCGGTTGGAAAGGTGCTCTCGGCCCTCGACCGTAACGGGCTGGCGGACAACACGCTGGTGATTTTCACGAACGACAACGGCGGGGAACGGTTGAGCGACGGCGGGCCGTTTCGGAACGGCAAGGCGACGTTGTGGGAAGGCGGGCTGCGCGTGCCGGCGCTGCTGCGCTGGCCGGGCAAGCTGCCGAAGGGAAAAACGAGCCGGCAGGCGGCGATGTCGATGGATTTGACAGCGACGATCGCGGCGGCGTGCGGCGTTCGCGCGGCGGCCGAGGAGCCGTTCGACGGCGTGGATCTCACGCCGTTGCTGAATGGCAAGGAGATCGAGCGCGATCTGTTCTGGCGGATCAACCGGCCGGGTCAGCGCGCCGTCGCGGTGCGGAGCGGGAAGTGGAAGTTCGTGATCGATGGGTCGATCTACAACTTGTACGACTTGTCGAAGGATTCGGGCGAGACAAGGGATCTATACTACGAGTTCCCCGAAGTGGCGCTGGCGCTGCGAAAGAAGATCGAGGTGTGGGAGGCGCATTTTGTTGGAATAAACAGCGGTGCGCGCGGATGACACCTGTAAGATGGCAACCTGGAATGCCGCGCTGCTCGGAGGCGCGTTCGTGAAAGAGCGCGACGCCCGGTTCGAAGCCGAGGCTCTCGTATGGATGCCGGAGATCTATCGCGCGGCGGTGCGTTTGACGCGAGATCGGTCGAAGGCGCAGGACGTGACGCAAGAGGTTTTCTTGCAGGCGTGGCGGTCGTTCAGCAAATTTTAGCGGGGCACGAACTGCAAGGCGTGGCTGTTCAAGATCTTGTTTCATTGCGTCGATCACGAACGGCGCAGTTGGTGGCGTGTGCGGTTGTTTCGCGCCGACGAAGAGTTTGTGGAGCAGCAACTGGTAGCCAAGCCATCGATACCCGACCGGCTGACGAATGAAGAGATCTTGGACGCGCTCGATTCGCTGCGGCAAGAGTACCGCACCGTCGTAATGCTGTGCGATATCGAGGAGTTGAGTTACAAGGAAGCGGCCGAGGCGATCGGCGTGCCTGTTGGCACGGTCATGAGCCGGTTGAGCCGCGGGCGCGCGCAGTTGCGCGAGAAGTTGGATGTGTTGGCGAAGGACTATGGAATTGGAGGCGTGGCATGAGCGACCGTTTGCGAGATGCCTATAATAGCGAGGGGTTGCCGCCGGGCCTGGAGACGCGGGTCCGGGCCGGATTGCAATCGCGCCGGCCGCGCGTGCTGGTTTGGACCGCGGCCGCGGCGGCGATCGCGGCTGGGTTCTTCGGCTTCCTCTACGTGCAAAAAATGATGACGGTGAATCGGATCCTTGCGGCGGCCGAGCCGGGGTTGCATTCGATTTTGCGTGTGGGTTTACGGGATCACGTGTATTGCGCGGTGATGCGGAAATATAAGGGTGCGCCCGCGCCGGTGGCGAAGTTGGCTTCCGATTTGCCCGTCGAGATGCGCGGCCTCGCTCCGGTGATCCAGCAGCATGTGCCGGCGCGGTTCGCGATGCACGTGGCGCATGTCTGCAAGTACAAAGGGCGGTCCTACGTGCATGTGGCGCTGCACGACGGCACGCGGCTTGTTTCGGTGATGCTGACGCGGCGCGAGGGCGGCGAGTCGCTCACACGCACGGATCTGCTGACGATGACGTCGGCGGCCGGCGTGGATGTGTTTTCCGGCGGCAGCCAGGGCTACGATGTGTCGACGTTTGAAAAAGGCGAGTGGCTGGTGTTTCTGGTGTCCGATCTCGAACCGGCCGAGAGCCGGTCGATTATGCTGGTGTTGGCGCCGGCCGTGCGGGACTATCTGGGCAAGGTATAGACTCGTCAGAAATGTCGATTTCACGACGAGCATTTGTCGCGGCTGGCTCGGCCGCTGTGGCCGCGCCTTCACGGCGGCCGAATATTCTGTTTTTGATGCCCGACCAGCATCGCTATCACGCCGTCGGATGCCTCGGAAATTCCGATGTGAAGACGCCGCATATCGACAAGCTGGCGAGCGAAGGCGTGATCCTCGATCACACGTTCGCGAACACGCCGGTATGCTGCCCCGCGCGCGCGGTGTTGTTGACCGGACAGTATTGCCATCGCAATGGGATGATGGCGAACGATCTGCGCTTGCGCGAAGATCACGTGTCTTTTGCGCGCGTGCTGCGCGACGCGGGCTATCGAACCGGATTTGTCGGCAAGTGGCATTTGGACGGAGGGCCGCGTGAGCCCGGATTTGTGCCGCCCGGCGAGCGGCGGCAAGGTTTCGAATTCTGGGCCGCGCATCAGTGCAGCCACCGGCACTTCGATAATCACTACTTCCGCGACGAGGCGAAGCCGATCAAGCTGAACAAGTTCGAAGCCGAAGGGTGGGCCGATATCGCGGTCGAATTTCTCGACGGAGTGAAAAAGGACGATCGCCCCTTCTATTTGACTGTCCAGTGGGGGCCGCCGCATGACCCATACAAAGCGCCCGAACACTATACGGCGCGCTACGATGCAGCGTCGCTGGCGATGCGCGCGAACTATGCGCCGGGCGCACGGGTGCCGGACCGCAAGGCGATCGCCGAGTACTACGGCATGGTGACGGCGCTCGACGATCAGGTCGGTCGGTTGATGGCGAAGCTCGACGAGTTGGGCCTGCGCGAAAACACGATCGTGCTCTATTCGAGCGACCACGGCGACATGCTCGGCTCACAAGGTGAGCGGTTGAAGCGGAAACCGTGGGAGGAGTCGATTCGCGTGCCGGGGATTCTGCGCTGGCCGGGGCATGTGAAACCGGGAACGCGCAGCGACGTCTTCTTCACGCACGTCGATTTTGCGCCGACGCTGCTTGGCATGGCTGGAGTCCGTGTGCCGGCGACGATGCAAGGCAAGGACCTGTCGCGCCCAATCGTAACCGGTAACGGCAAACATCCGGACTCGGCGTTCTTTCAGATTTTCGGCCCGTTCTCCGGCGACGGCACGCACGGCGGTTGGCGCGGCGTCCGCACCGCGACGCACATGTACGCGCGGTATCAGGACAAGCCGTGGGTGCTTTACGATCTCAAGTCCGATCCGATGCAACTGACGAATCTGATTGGCAAGCCCGAAGCGGCTAAGGTACAGGCGGCGTTAGAGGCGCGGCTGCAGCGGTGGATGAGGGAGACGGGCGACTCTTGGAACTACAACTGGACCCATCCGGTCGAGGACGCGGGGCGGTTGTACAAGCACCAGACGTTCCGAAGCGTCGCGGAATACTTGGAGTGGGCGCGGTCGCATCCCGAAGTGTAGTTTCCGCCGCTACCCGTCGATTATTCCCGTATGGGACTGACAACCGAGAGCGTTCACGTCGCGCCGGAGGGCGTGTCGTCTACCGAGGCCGAGCGCGCGATTTGCGCGGCGTTGCGGCGAACGGTGCTGGAGGGGCCTTTTGAAGAGGTTGCCGGCGGGGAGGGCGAACGCACGCTGATCGTGCTGCGGCGCGGGCGATGGTACTCCGTTTTCGATTCGGAGTTCGGCAGTTCCGACCTGATCGGGAAAGCGTTGTCGAACGCGGCGAGCGTGCCCGCGCTGTCGATGGCCGTCCACGACAGCGATGCGATGGAGATGAAGCTCTGGAGCAACGGCGCGGTCGCGAGTCATGTCAAAGCTGGGGCGGGGCGCCGCGCGAAAGGTGCGCTGGATCCGTTCGTGCCGCTGATGGGCGCGAGCGGATCGATCATTGCATTGAAGAACGCGCTGGATACCGGGACGGTGTTTGCCGAGGACAAGATTGCGGGCGCGGCCGAATTATTAGGGCTCGACGTCGAGACGTGTCTGTCGACGGCCGAGGACTTTCTGGAGCGGGGAAGCGACGGCATCCGTTTGCAGTTTCGCTCGTCCGTTGTTCGGCCCGTCGCTGCCGGTCTGCCGGATCTCCGCTCGGCAGGCAATATGGGCGTCAGGGAGTTTGGCGAAGGGGATGTAGTTAGCCAGATCGCCGGCAGCGTAGTTAACCACGGCGGGGAATTGGTTGGGTTGCGGGTGACCGTCTCCGGTGGAGCGATCGAGGATGGGCTTATCGAAGCGAAGCAGGTGGTTGCGACACATTTCGTCGTCTCCGGAAAGAAGCAGCAGCCGGTCCGATACACAGCGGAACTCGGACAGAACAACACGGTGGAGTTTCCCGACTTACGCATCCCTGGCTATGTGGCCCCCAAATTAGGTCTGTTTTCGATTTTCTCGATGAGGAGCGCGATGCGGGAGGCCGCGTGCTCGCAGATCTATTTGGATGTGACCGGCAAGGCGCTCGTGGCGGGCCAGGGCGATGTGCGGCTTCGCGTGTCGGCGATGAACGGCGGCGGACCGCTGGATACTTCGACACAACTCGTGGTGCACCGGGGATCGTTGCGCGGGATAAAGATGCCGGAGGGGATCGGATCGGCGGCGTTGCGCGAACTCGATCACGGGAGCGTGCTGCAAGGGATGGTGGTGTTTAACGGCAGCGCCGCGGAGGCCGCGCCGCTAGCCTCGGTGGCCATCGAAGAGTGGTGTGAATTCGTTGCGTCCGAGCGGCCGGGCGACTGGTTTGTCTCGTCGTCCAAGGGCGGGCTGATGGCGATGCCGAAGATGGCGACCGTTAAAGGAAGCGAGATTGGATCTAGCAGGAAATGGAGAGATCGTCTGGCGGAGCTACCCGATCTGCATACGCTCGATGCCAGTCTCAACGAAATTACCCGCGATGGCGGCGCGGCTTGGCAATGTAATTCTCCGTTCTACATGCTGGGACGCGCGGAACATCTGCCGCATGTCTATCTGTTCGCCGACACGCGAACCGTGCCCGCCGGCGAGGAGTTGTTGGTGAAGTTAGTGGAATCGATGTTTGTCGAAGGCCGCGCGGTGCAGGCATACGTTGCGAAGTGGGGCGCCAGCGTTCCAGAGATGACAACGTATGACATGGCGAGCGGCGTGCACGGGCAATGCACGACGTCGCGGCATTGGGCCGAGAACTATGTGCGTGGCGCGGCGCCTCGGCTGTGGCTTGGCGAGGCGTTGTGGGCGAAGCTCGATGCGGCGGCGTTGGGTGCGGTAGGCTCGATCACGCCGTTGGCGCATGGGCGGCGGTTTGAGCTTGGAGAGGGGAAGACGCGAACGGATTTGGATCAGGCGCTGGCGGCGGTGATCGGCGGGGCCGAGGAGTGGCGCGCTGCGGCGGGCAAGCTGTACGGCCGTTAAGAATGCCGAATCACCAGGACGTCGCCGTCCTTGACGATGTACTCTTTGCCTTCCAACCGCAGAAGTCCCTTTTCTTTAAGCGGCCCATATCCGTTGTGATCGACCAGCAGTTGCCAGTTCACCACTTCCGCCCGGATAAACTTCTTCTCGAAATCGCTGTGGATCGCGCCCGCCGCAACGGGGGCCTTGCTATTGATCGGCACGGTCCACGCACGGCATTCGGTGTCCCCGGCCGTTAGGAAGCTCATCAATCCGAGCAGCGAGTAAGTCGCTGTAATGATCCGGTGCAGGCCAGACTCGACGATGCCATAGTCCTTCATGAACTCCGCCGCCTCCTCGGGGCCGAGTTCGGCGAGTTCCGCTTCCACCTTGCCGCAAATACCGGTGATCGCTGTGTTGCGGCCCTGGCCCAGCGGGCCTTTGCGAAACTCTTCTTCGACCCCGTGCAGACGCGAGGCGTCCGTATCGCCGACGTTGAGCACGTAGAGCATCGGCTTCTGCGACAAGAACTGAAAGCCGCGGATACGCTTCTCTTCGTCCGCGGTGAATTCGAGATTGCGAATCGGCTGGTCCGCTTCGAGCGCCTGCTTGCAGCGCGTCAGGATATCGAACTCGTGGTCCAACTCAGGACTCTTCTGTTTCTTGCGATCCTTCTCCAATCGCTCCATGCGCTTTTCGATCACGACTAAGTCGGAGAGGATCAGTTCCACTTCGACGTCGGCGGCGTCGCGCAGCGGATCGACCGATCCTTTTTCATGAGGGACGGTTTCGTCGGTGAACACGCGCAGCACGTGCGCGATGGAGTCCGCGACGCGCAACCCGGCTAAGTAGCTGGCGTTAGCAAGAGCCTCTTTCGAGATGGACGGAAAATCGAGATACTCAATGGTGGCGTAAGTGACCTTCGGCGGTTCAAAAATCTTGGCGAGGGCGTCCAGGCGGGGATCGGGGACCTTTGCGACGCCGACGCGAGCATCCATTTGACCCATGCGCGCCGGTTCGTGCACGCCCGTGAGAATCGTAAACAGAGAGGTCTTGCCCGTCATGGGGAGACCGAGAATCGCAGTTTTCATTTACAGGGGAACTTCCGTTAAGGTGAGAATTTCTTCGAGGATGCGCTCGGCCGTCAGGGCGGAGCGCTGCGCGCCGGCGCGCGAGGAGAGCGCGACGCGGTGAGCGAAGACGGGGATGACAAGCGCCTTCACGTCGTCGGGAGTCACAAACGTCCGGCCGTCGAGATAGGCCAGCGATTG
>VFZQ01000316.1 GCA_016871135.1 Acidobacteriota bacterium
GATCAGTAAAAACCGGAATGGGTCCAGGGCTCTCAGCATCCTTTGAGTCCATTATCGCGAGCCTGCAAAGCTCCGCAGCCACTGAAAATTCAAGCAGATCGGATTTTCGGACCATACGAGGTCTTTGCCGCGCCCGGTCGCTTGCTTGTTTCGGAGCAAGTCGTCGAAGCAAATGAACTCCACGGGGACGCCGTCAAGTTCGCCCTTGACGCGATTCTTCCATGTCGTATCGAACTCGACGCCTGAGATCGATGTCATCATGTCGATTCGATTTGGCTCGACACCGAGTTGGACAACTCTCCGCGGCCGGTTAAGATCGCCAGTACCAATCTGAAAGCCAAATTTGTTCAGAACTCCGAGGGCGCGCGCTGCATTTTCTGGTGCCGCTCGGAGAAAGAAATCGATGTTGGCGGTGTATCGCGCTTGGCCATGCCACGCTACCGCGTATGCGCCAACGACCAAATATTCAACTTTCCTGGAGTTCAATAACTCGACAAACTCGCGCCAGTCGTTGGTCAGCTGCATCGCCGTGCCCGCGCGTCCGCAATTCAAGGACGATTGAGATTCGCTGTTGCGGTGTCAACTGGAGGCTCTCTTCCAGATCGGCCTCGTGAGCCTCTTCGAAGCTCCTGAACACCCGAACCACTTTCTCCATACCCCAATGTTATCCTATTCCCGCATGACCCCCGCCGATTTCAAACGCATCGCTCTCAGCTTCGAAGGCGCCGAACAAGGCTCCCATATGGGCGCCGTCGACTTCCGCGTCGGAGGCCGGATCTTCGCCACCCTCGCGTCGGTCAAGGACGGGTATGGCAACCTCATCATCACGCCCGAAATGCAGGCCGATTTCGTGCGCGAGCAGCCCGATGTTTTCCTCCCGATCGCCGGCGGATGGGGCCGCATGGGCATGACGCACATCCGCCTGGCCGCCGCTTCGAAGGATGTGCTGACAGGAGCCCTCGAAGCGGCGTGGCGGTTGCGTGTCCAGACCAACGCCAAGGTCAAGAATCAGAAGCGGTACAAGACCTCAAAGTAGCCGAACGTCGCGTTCTTGCCCTTCGGATAGATCGCCCTCGTCGTCGCCAAGCCTTGAGCGTAGGCGAGATAACCCAGCAGCGTCACTTTCGGGCTCATCCGATATTCGACATTGGTGTCGTACAGGTTCGCCAGCGAGCTCCTCCCTGACGTCGCCCGCCCGATATACCCGAATGTCCATGGCTGAAACACGCCGCCGCCCTGATACCAGAGGTCGTTCGCGTTGGAAACACGCAGCGCATGGAACTCGTTTGAGATCGTCCATTTCGCGTGCGGCCGGAGGATCACCATTCCAAACACATCGCGGTTGTTCATCATGTTGAAGAACGGAAAGCGCGCGAAAGGCCGCGGCGTCGGGAGCACCTGGAAGAAAGTGTTGTGCTTCGAGTCGTTCGGATTGCCGTCGCCCGAGCCGATGTAGTAGCCGCCCCGAAACCACGGCTTCAGCTTCTTCCAGATCGCCGGCTGCATGCCGGCTTCGACGTCGAACGATCCGGCGCGATGATCCTGCACGCCCCACTTGCCCGTCTGCCCGGCGCCCCAGAACAGCAGGTCGTAGTTGATCTTCTTCGTCGCGAACGCGTGCAACGAATGCCCGCCGAACGTTCCGACTTTGATGTGGCTCACATCGGCGCGCCGAACCGCCAACGGCCGGTTATCTGTCTTCAAAACGCCATCGCGGAAGTCGTCGTAGTACAAACCAAACACGCGCGTTTCGGCCGAATGCGTTCCTTTTCCCCATGGTGCCGTGTAGGACCCGTAGCCGAACGCGGTCCTGTTCCAGCCCCAGCCGTCAACCTGGAAAACGCCGCGTGTCGGTACCGCGCCAACCAGGGTGAAATTGCCCTTGGCATTCGCGTGCTGATAGTGAATCCCGTCGAAGCTGCGGCCAACGTCCGTCCATCCGAAGTGCCCCAATAGCCGCATGTTAATACGAGTATTTTTCAACGCCGCCAACGCCGCATTCTTCGGCGTGGTCTCGCCGCCGTCCATGAACTCGAACCGCCCGGCCTTTATCGAGTGCCCCGTCGCGCCGCCATAACGCACCCACAGCTGTTTCGGGAAGACCATTGCCGCATTCTGGTTCCGCCGATTGGCCGTGAAGTAGTTCGAACCGAGACCGAGCGCGCCTTGGGCGCCTGGACCCTGCGCGGTGTCGGGCAGTCCGAGAAGGAAGGGAACCGCAAACTCCGCGTTCCAGTCCCATGTCTCCTTCTTCTGGGAGAATCCGATCCGGAAAATATTGCCGGAGTAGATGTAGCTGCCGTCGCCGGTGTCGGACTGGAACCAGTCGAACGCCTCGCCGCGCGCGCGCAGCGAGCCGCTAACCACGACGTTTCCAATCTTTAACGGCTTAGGCGCCGTCTGAGCGAAACAGGTGATGGCAGATAAAGCAAGAGCGATTGATTTTGTCATGAAGATCTCCGTGTCGCGCACAGGGGCGACTCCATTGTGCGCGGTTTCTTAGTAGAAATGAGGGACTATCCGCCACGGCGGCGCGGCCGGCGGTGAAAAGACGACGTGGCATCCGGGCCGCGCTAATGCTGAAATTGTTTGCTGTGCGATTCCAGAAACTCGAGAATCTCGTTTCGCATCGCGAAGTAAGCCGGCGTATCCATCACTGCCGTGCGCGACCGCGGCCGCGGCAGCGCGACATCGATCTCCCTGCCGACCCGAGCCTCTGGGCCATCCGTCATCAGAATGATCCTATCCGAGAGTAACAGCGCCTCATCGACATCGTGCGTGACCAAAATCACAGTTCGTGGCTTGGCCGCGCACAAATCAACCAGCAGGTCCTGCAACTCGCATCGAGTGATCGAATCGAGCGCCCCAAACGGCTCATCGAGCAGCAGAAACCGAGGCTCCATCGCAAACGCGCGGGCGATCGCCACGCGCTGCTGCGTGCCTTGCGATAACTCGGCCGGCCGCTGCGAGCCGTACTCTTCGATTCCCACCAGCCGCAAGTATTTCTGCGCTAGTTCCCGGTTCTGCTTCCGCCTGTTCTTCGGATGCGCCTGATCCACAGCGAGCAAGACGTTATCGAGCGCCGTCAACGAAGGGAGCAGCGACGGCGATTGAAACACCATCGCCCGTTCGAGCCCCGGTCCGTCGATCTCTCGGCCATCGATAACAACGCCGCCGGCCGTTGCGTCCTGCAAGCCGGCGATGATTGACAACACCGTCGATTTCCCGCAGCCCGAGTGCCCCAGCAGCGCAACGATTTCACCCGGCTGTATCTTCGTGTTGAAATCGCGCACCACCGTTTGTGGCCCAGTCGGCGTATAGAATGTCTTCGTCAACGAGGTGATTTCCAGCGGTCGCATTTATCGCACCTCCGCTGGAACCGAGGTCGAGCGCGGCGAAACGGGTGCAGCCGCCTCGCCGCTCTTCGACCCCGCCGCCGCAAGGAACTCGGTTACTCGCGCGCGAACTCGCACCGCGGCTTCGTCGTGTAGCAACGCCCGCGGATCGCGCGGGCGCGGCAGGTTCACCGGCACCGCCGCGCTTAGCCGCGCTGCCGGCCCTCGGCCAAGGGCGACGACTCGATCGGATAGTAGGATAGCTTCGTCTACCGAATTTGTGATCATAAGCGCCGTCGCCCGCGGAGACTGTTCCTGACAAAGTTTGACGAGCTCCTGTTGCAGCGTTAGCCGCGTCAGCGCATCGAGCGCCCCAAACGGTTCATCCAGCAGAATTAACCGTGGTTCGACCGCGAACGCGCGGGCGATTGCCACCCGCTGCCGCATGCCGCCCGACAACTGGCTCGGCCGTTTCTCCGCGGCCTTGCCCAACCCGACCATCTCCAAATACTTCGACGCCTGCGAGGCTTGTTGTTGCTTCGTCCACGCCGGAAACGCACTCTCCACCGCCAGCAGTACATTCGCATGTGCCGACAGCCACGGCAGCAGCGAGTAATTCTGAAACACAATCGCCGCATGATTCGGGAACGATGTTACCGGCATTCCGCTGAGAAAGACGCCGCCCGCGTCCGGCGCAGTCAGACCGGCGGCAATCTTCATCAGCGTTGTTTTCCCGGAGCCGGATGTGCCAACGATCGACACAAATTCGCCTTCGTCGAGAAACAGATTCACGTTGTCGAGCACGCTGCGCGGTCCGAACGATTTGGATACGCCTTGCAATTTGAAGTAGGCCATCTTTTATGCGGTCCTCAGTTTGTTCTCGACAAACGCCATCATGCGGTCGAGCGTGAAGCCGACGACGCCGATGGTCAGAATGCAAAGCAGAATGTGCGAGTAAATCAGGCTGTTGTACTCCTGCCACAGAAAGCCGCCCACGCCCGGCGTTCCGGTTAGCATCTCCGACGCCACGATCACCAGCCACGCGATGCCCAGGCTCAAGCGGAACCCCGTAAACATGTACGGCAGAGTCGATGGCAGCAGCACCTTCGTGAACCGTTTCCACGGCGAGAGCCGCAGTACCTTGGCGACGTTGATGTAGTCCTGCGGAATCGCGCGCACGCCGTGCATCGTGTTGATTACGGTTGGCCACATCGAGCAAATCGCGATTGTGAACAGCGCGGCCGGTTCGGACTGGCGGAACAGCACCAGCCCCAGCGGCAGCCAGGCCAGCGGCGAGATCGGCCGCAATACCTGAATCACCGGATCAAACATTTTCGACAGCAATTGCGACGCGCCCAAAAGCAGCCCCAGCGGCGTGCCGAAGAGGATTCCCAGTAGGAATCCCTTCGCCACGCGCACCAGGCTGTAAGCCGCCAACAGGCCGATGCCTTGGTCCATCTCACCGCGTTTTTCAAGCGGCTGCATGATGTAGAGTTTGCTCTCTTCCCACGTCTTCATGGGGGACGGCAAATCAGCCGACCAGAACGCGCTGGCCATCGTCCACAGCCCGATCACCAGCGTGATGCCCACCAGCGACAACGCGAAATTCCTCAGTGAGTTCATCATCGCTCTATGCCTCCACCCGGCTGTGAATCGCGAAACTCTTCGCGTACTTCTCTGGATCCTTCGGATCGAACACGCCATCGGCGAGTTTGGCCGGCGCCATGTCCGTCGCCGGAACTTTCACGCCCAGGTCCTTCATCGCGGTCGCATACAAATCGGGCCGGATCACCTTGTCGACGACCTGTTTGTAGTTCGGAGCGCCCTTCACCATGCCCCAGCGTCGGAACTGTGAAAGCCACCAATAGCCGAACGTCTTCGCCGGGAAGTTGCAGTTTCGCTGGGAGAAGATCATGTAGTTGGGATCCTGCTCCTTTCGTCCGTCGCCGTAATTGTAGACGCCCTTCAACCGGTCGAGAATGATCTCCTTCGGGCAATTAATGTAGGTCGGCCGCGAGATGACTTCGGCCACCGCGGGCCGGTTCTCCATCTTGTCAATGTGTTCGCTCGCCAGGTGCAGCGCCTTGAGGACGGCCGTGACCGTCTTCGGATTCTTCGCCGCGAACTCTTCGGTGAAGGCGCAGACCTTTTCCGGATGATCGGGCCACATCTTCTGCGTCGTTATGATCGTGTAGCCAATGTTGTCGGCGATCGCGCGCAGGTTCCATGGCTCGCCCACGCAGAACCCGTCCATCTTGTCGACCTTCATGTTGGCCACCATCTGTGGCGGCGGAATCGTGATCAGCGTAATGTCCTTATCGGGATTGACGCCGCCCGAAGCGAGCCAATATCGCATCCACATCGCATGAGTGCCGGGAGGAAACGTCATCGCGAAGGTGAGCGGATCGCCCTTCGCCTTGGCCTCGGCGGCCAGCGGCTTCACATCGGCGGCCGTCTTCACCTTGCCCTTGAACTTGTTGGCCATCGTAATCGCCTGGCCGTTGCGGTTGATCATCCACGGCACGACCATCGGCTTCACCGGCGAACCCATCAGGCCCATCGTGGATGCAAACGGCATCCCGATCAACATGTGCGTAGCGTGATTTTCGCCCAGGGTCAGCTTGTCGCGGATCACCGCCCACGATGCCTCTTTCGAGACCACCGAGTTAACGCCGAATTTCTTGAACAAGCCGAGTTCGTGCGCCATCACAATCGACGCGCAGTCGGTCAGCGCGATCATCCCGAAACGCACCTGCGAGGCCTCCGGCGCATCGCTGGCGTAGACGGAGCCGGCCCAGCCAGCGGGCAAGCCCGAGAGCAATCGCGCGGCGGGGGACAAAGCGGCGCTCGACAAAAACGAGCGGCGAGTATTAGACATAACTTCTCCTGGGGGGTGTGTTTGCTCGACGGGGAGAGAACGCTTTCGGACGACGGGATCCAGAGTCCGGCGATTCGCCAGACATGAAATTCGGTTTCGAGTACAGGCTCGATAGGTTGGGGCCTTGAGTGACTTGCATGTTCTTCATGCCGTCTGCAGGTAAATCAGTCCTTCCTCAACGCGAACGGGAAATTGTGTAACGGGCGGCAACTGCGCATCGCAGCCCTTGCTCACCTCGCCGGTCTCCAAACAAATGCGCCAGTTGTGCAGCGGGCACGTCA
>VFZQ01000317.1 GCA_016871135.1 Acidobacteriota bacterium
TTTGTGTGTCTAGACTCGTGTCTCAAATTTGGGGACAACTCCAGGTCCAAATTCGTCATTGAGACCCACAGTGATTACCTCGTTGATCGTGTCCGAACGGAGGTGAGAAAAAAGAACTACATCAAAACAGCCGATGTCGCCTTATTGTATTTCGAACCGGGAGCCAAGGGTACGCGCATCCACGAACTTGCAATCGATGACGAGGGAAACATTACGAATACGCCAGCCGGCTATCGAAGGTTCTTCTCCGACGAAGCCCGTGCCGTACTCGGGTTCTGATCATGTGCCTTATCGTAGACAATTGTGTCGCCCACAAGTACCTCACTCAGCCGAACGAGGTCCGGAACTGGTTAGATGCCGATGTCGGGTCGCCCAGGCTTGTCATCGGTGGCGGTCTGCGACGAGAACTGGTGCAGAACGCACGTGTTCAAGAATATCTCTTGCAGCTCTCTCAAAACGGCAAGCTACGCTCGTTTTCAGACTCAAAGGTCGACGCGCGCGCTCAGGAACTCAGGGCAATGGGGCTATGTGTTTCAAATGATCAAGACGTGCTTGCGTTGGCGGCCATCAGCGGTGCCAGGACACTGGCCACAGATGACGGTAACCTGATGACTGACTTCCGAAATCCGCGGATTCTGGATCAGAGTTCGCAAGGCAGAATCTATTCCACGCCGAAGATTAACCGAAGTTCTGCTGGTGCCGTTGGAGCGAGGCCGAAACGACATCGGCATCTCCTCAGCCACACCCCCTCCTGCGGCCTCAAATCGAAATAGGCCCCACTCCTGCTACCCTAAAATGTGCGCATTCTCCGCTACGAGACAAAGAGCGGGATCGCGGTCAGCCGAACAACGTCCAAAGCGCCATTCCGGCGCGGACTGACTCCTCTTCTTCGCAAGCTTGACCGCGTCCGCGGCTTCTATTTATCCTCGGGATACGAGTATCCCGGGCGGTATTCGCGCTGGGACATCGCAGCCATTGAGCCGCCGCTGGAGATTATCTCGTGGGGGCCGCGCGTTGCGTTTCGCCCGCTGAACGCTCGTGGGCGCGTGCTGTGCCGGATCATCGGCGCAACGCTCGAAAATCATCCACACTGGGAATCGTTTGCAGCCGACGCCACTGGCATCAACGCGCGCTTAAAGCCGCTGCCAGCGTTGTTCTCCGAAGAGGAGCGCTCTAAACAGCCCTCCGTATTTTCGATGCTGCGCGCGTTGATCGAAGAGTTCCGCCACCCCGACGACTCCAAGCTTTCGCTGGTCGGCGCGTTCGGCTACGATCTGCTGTTTCAGTTCGACCCGATCAAACTGAATCTGCCGCGCGACGATCGCAAGGACCTCCACCTCTACTTCTGCGACGACATTTACTACATGGATCGCAAGAAGGAGGTCATCGAACGCTACCAGTACGACTTCACGCTCGGCGATCTCTCAACCGCCGGGCTTGACCGCGCCAGCACGCCGATTCCGCGCCCTCGCACACGCAAGGCCACGGCGATCACAAGCAACCACAAACCGGCTGAGTACATGGCCAATGTCGAGAAAGTCCGCGCGGGCATGAAGCAGGGCGACTTCTACGAAGTGGTGCTGCGGCAGACGTTCCAGACGACGTATTCGAAGAGCCCATCGAAATTGTTTGAAACCATTCAGAAGGCATCTCCGAGCCCGTACGAGTTCATTCTGCAGCTTGGCGAAGAACAGTTGATCGGCGCCTCGCCGGAGATGTTCGTGCGCGTGGAAGGTCCTCGTGTTGAGACGTGTCCGATCTCGGGTACGGCGCGGCGGACGGGCGATCCGATGGTCGATGCGGAGAACATCAAGCAGTTGCTGATGTCGCCGAAGGAAGAATCGGAACTGACGATGTGTACCGATGTCGACCGCAACGATAAGTCGCGCGTGTGCGTGCCGGGATCGGTAAAGATCATTGGGCGGCGTCTGATCGAGAGCTACGTTGGCCTGTTCCATACGGTTGATCATGTCGAAGGCCTGTTGAAGCCTGGCTTCGATGCGATCGATGCGTTTTTGTCGCACATGTGGGCGGTCACGCTAATCGGCGCGCCGAAGAAGGCGGCGTCGCAAGCGATCGAAAATCTGGAAAAAGACGCGCGCGGCTGGTATGGCGGAGCGGTCGGGATGGTCTCGCTCAACGGCGACATCAACACCGGTATCACGATCCGCACGGTGCATTTGAAGGACGGATTTGCCTACTATTCCGCCGGTGCGACGATCCTCTACGACTCCGATCCGGCCGCCGAAGAGCAAGAGACGCGGATCAAGGCCACGGGTTTCTTCCGCGCGTTGGCGCGCAAGGGCGCAAAGAGCGCCGAGGCCGAAAAGCCGGCGCCAGTCGGCGAAGGCCTAAAGATGCTGCTGGTCGACAACGACGACTGCTTCATTCAAACGCTGGCCAACTACGCGAGCCAGACCGGCGCCGAGATCGTTACGTACCGCTCGGGCATTCCGGAATCGCTGATCGAGCAGATCGATCCCGACCTTATCCTCGTCTCGCCCGGGCCGGGCCGTCCCGCGGACTTCGGCGTGCCGAAGTTGGTGCAGTTCGCGGCGCGCGCGGGATATCCGGTGTTCGGCGTTTGCCTGGGTCTGCAAGGGATTGTCGAAGCGTTCGGCGGCGAACTCGGCGTATTGGATTACCCGATGCACGGCAAGCCGTCGAAAGTTCGGCACTTCAACA
Organism: Acidobacteriota bacterium; assembly: GCA_016871135.1. Taxonomy (GTDB): domain Bacteria; phylum Acidobacteriota; class Terriglobia; order Bryobacterales; family Bryobacteraceae. The sequence goes on from VFZQ01000317.1 coordinate 2,686, forward strand.
AGGGTGCGTTCGTGGGACTGCCGGAAACGATCAAGGTCGGGCGCTACCACTCGCTCTACGCAATTCGCGAAAAACTGCCGGCCGAACTGGAAATCACCGCTGAGAGCGAAGACGGCGTGATTATGGGCGTGCGGCACCGGGAGTTGCCGATCGAAGCGGTGCAGTTCCATCCGGAATCGCTGCTGACGCTCGAAGGCAACGCGGGCCTTCGGCTGATCGAAAACATCATCCGCCTGCACGGCCATGCGAAGGCGAAGCGATGCGTAGCCCAATAAAGTGGGCGCTGTTCCTCTCCGTCTTCCTGTTGACAGCCGCAACTTCGATCAACTTTTGCGCCACGCTGTTCGGCTGCGGCTGCCAGGGATTCTGGGGCGCGGCGGCCGATCATTGCAATATCCGTAACCGGGTAGGCCCCCATTGTCCCTGGTGTACCCATGGCGGGGCGGGGTTCGTTTTGAGCATGGTACCAGTGTTTGCTACGCAAGGCTGGGTGGTATGGCGAAACAACGCGTGGACCCTGCAAATACGGGCTTTGGCGGCGCTTGCAGCGTATCCGCTGGTTGGTGGCGCGATCGGTTTCCTTGTAGGATGGTTGCAGGGGTACTGGAACCGGTAGATGTTGCCCCGATAGCCCACTGGTTCCATACTGGATTGCAGAGGCTGGAACCTTTTTCATGGACCTAACGGATTTGACCTACGTGCTATTCGTCGTGCTTTGCGCGCTGCTTGCGATCAATATTTCAAGCGGCGGCGGCGGCGGAAAGCGGTCGCGTCTACCCGTTGCAGTTTGATGACAGACGTTGCGGTCATTGGCGGGGGCCTGGCGGGCCTTGCGGCCGCCGCGGCGCTCGGGGGCGCTGGTTTTAGAGTAGAGCTGTTGGAGATGCGGCCGTTCTTGGGCGGGCGGGCCACATCGTACGGACTTCCCGACGGGGAAGTAATCGACAACTGCCAGCATGTACTGTTGCGCTGCTGTGTGAATCTGCTCGATTTCTACCGGCGAATGGGTGTGTCGGAAAAGGTGCGGTTCTTTTCCGAAATCCCGTTCATTGAACCGGGCGGGCGGGTTTCCGTCTTCAAGCGCGGCATGTTGCCCGCGCCGCTGCACTTCACGGAGTGTTTTCTCGGCCTGCCGTTTCTCACACTGGGTGATAAGCTCGCGATTGGCCGCGCGTTCCTCGCGATCCTGCGCGAGCGGGACCGCGCGGATCTTGAATCGATTTCGATGCTCGATTGGCTGCGCGAGAAAAAGCAGACGCAAGGCGCGATCGACCGGTTCTGGCGGCAAGTGCTGGTCAGCGCGATCAACGAAGAGTTAGACCGCATGGCCGCGTCGCATGGTTTTCAAGTCTTCCGGCTCGGCTTCATGGCAACGCGCGATTCCTACGAGATGGGCGTGCCCGATGTGCCGCTGGGAGAATTGTATTCGGCCGATGCGTGGCAGCGGGCCGGTGATGTGAGTATCCGATTCCGCGCGGGCGTCGAGCGGCTCGACATTGCCGACGGGCGGGTGCGTGCGGCGATGGTTGGCGGAGAGCGCATCGAAGCGCGGGCCTTCGTTTCCGCCGTACCGTTCGAACGGGCCGGCGCGCTGGTTCCGGGCATCGACGTCTCGAAGTTCACGCATTCTTCAATTACGGGGATTCACCTTTGGTTCGACCGTCCAGTGACGGCGTTGGAAAATGCGACGCTGCTTGATCGCACGATTCAGTGGTTCTTCAACAAAGACGGCGGCACGTATCTGCAGTTGGTGGTCAGCGCGTCGCACTCGCTTGTCGAGATGCCGAGGCAGAAAGTAATCGACCTCGCCGTGTGCGAGTTGCGCGAGTTCCTGCCAGCGGCGCGCGAGGCGGAGGTCGTGAAAGCGCATGTGGTGAAAGAAGTGCGCGCGACATACTCGGCGATACCAGGGCTGGCGCCGCACCGGCCATCGCAGAAAACGGGCGTTGAGAACCTGTTTCTGGCCGGCGATTGGACCGACTCCGGCTGGCCCGCGACGATGGAAGGCGCCGTGCGCAGCGGCTACAAAGCAGCCGAGTTTACAGCGGCATCGTTGGGGCGTCCGGCCAAGTTCCTGTTGAAGGACATAAAATAGAAGTCATATGTTGTCGCGCTCGTTGTTCCTTCTCACCATCGCCTCCGGGCTGTTGCTCGCCGATCCGCCGATGACGCGTCTGCGCGTTGAAATTCGCAAGGCCGGGAACGAAAAGCCCGTCGAGCGCGCCAGCGTGATCGTGCGGTTCGTCGAAGGGCGCTCCGTCGTCAAGCTCGGCAAGAAGATCATGACGACGTATCAGATGCGCACCAATCAGGACGGCATCGCGTCGATTCCGCCGATACCGCAGGGGAAAATTCAGGTGCAGGTAATCGCGAAGGGCTTCCAAACATTTGGTCAGATCTACGATGTGGCCGAAGAAGAGAAGACCATCGAGATCAAACTGAACGATCCGCAGGCGCAGTACTCGGTGCACGAAGACCCGAAGAAGAACTGATTTCTCATGCCCATTACCTCACCTACCAAAGTCGCTCACGTCGTTTATCGCACGCGGCGCTTCGATGAAATGGTTCGTTGGTATGGGACCGTGTTCAACGCCCGCGTTCAATACAGCAACCCCGCGCTTGCGTTTCTAACGTTCGACGACGAACACCATCGATTCGCATTCGCCAACATGGCGGTTTTCCAGCCGGACGGTGGAGCAGGAGAGAAGCAAAACTCGATCGGGGCCGATCATGTTGGTTACACATACCCCTCATTGCGCGCGCTGCTGGAAAACTACGAAGCGCTTCGCGAACAGGGGATCAGGCCGTACTGGTGCATTCACCACGGCATCACGGCATCGCTGTATTATGCCGACCCCGATGGCAACCAGATGGAGTTTCAGGTCGACTGCCTGGAGTCGAGCCACGACGCCAGCGATTTCATGGCGGCGATGTTCGCACAGAACCCGCTGGGCGTCGAATTCGACCCGGCGGACTGGCTGGCGCGCTTACGAAGCGGCACACCGGAGACCGAACTTCTGGACCGCCAAAAGCACGAACCGATTTCTCTCATACGCGGCGTGTTCGCGCAGTTTATCTCGGCTCAATAGAAACGGGGCGGCCGAAGCCGCCCGCTCCCGGAATTTCTACTTTTCGGCCAACTGACCGTCTTCTCTACAGCATGCCGTTTATCGGGTTCTATCGGCCCGAACGACCCAAGAATCCATTTGGCTTCAACGATTTGGGCGTCTTTTAGCCAAGCGCGTGAACGTCCCAGCACGCCGTGTGACAACAAATTAGATGCTCGGTGCAAGGCTCACCTCCGCATTGCCCATCATATAAACTTTAAGCTGGATGATGACACGCAGATCACGCGAATCCCGACCCTTAGCGGTGCTGCAGACAAGCCCGGTAAACCAAAGTCGCTTTCCTGTCCCACCTCCCTCCAAATGAATCGAATGCAATCTGCGGCCTCCGTCGGTTTCCAGAAACTCACTATCACGAATCCGAAGCGCGATCCAAAAAACGTGAGCGGTCGCGCAACTTGGTATCCCTACTACGCCGGATTTTCACCGTTGTTCGCACGATCATTTTTTGATTCCTTGGCACTGAATGCCGGAAGCAAGGTGTTGGATCCATGGAACGGAAGCGGGACTACGATTGAGGCCGCCGCGCACGCAGGGCACGACGCACAGGGCTTTGACATCAACCCAGTGATGATTGTGATTGCGCGCGCACGCATGTTAAGCGATTCCAGCCGCCAGAGCCTCGAGCCACTCAGCGCGGCGATCTTGCGACGGGTGTGGGAAGTGAAAGCC
>VFZQ01000318.1 GCA_016871135.1 Acidobacteriota bacterium
ATGTCCGTCAAAATTGTGAAACGAACTGCTTGGTATCATTGTTTTTCGCTATGCTTTCCTCCCTCTTTGGTTCCGGCGAGGGCGGCGGCAGCCTTCTCGACCGCCTCAAACAAGGCATCGAGAAGACTCGCTCCGGCTTCGTCGATCGCATCGAAGACGTCGTTCACGGCAAAAAAGAGATTGACGCCGATCTGCTCGACGAACTCGAATACACCCTCATTACTGCCGATATAGGCGTTCGCACTGCCACCGAAATTCTCGAAACCATCCGGCAGCGTGTCGACCGCAAGATGGTCGCCGACGCCGGGGAAATCCGCACTCTCATCCGTGCCCATCTTCTCGAAGTCCTGCAAGCCGCCGATCGCCCGGAAGCCCGTGTCGCCCAGCCACCGCTGGTGATCATGATGGTCGGCGTCAACGGGGCGGGGAAGACAACCACGACCGGCAAACTCGCGCGCCGTTTGCAGGAAAACGGAAAAACTGTACTGATGGCCGCCGCCGATACTTTCCGCGCCGCCGCCATCGAACAACTCGAAGTTTGGGCCACGCGCGCCGACACCGATATCATTCGTCAAAGTCAGGGCGCCGATCCGAGCGCCGTCGTCTTCGACGCTCTCCAGGCCGGCCGCGCACGCAAAGCCGACATCGTTATAGTCGACACCGCCGGCCGCCTGCACACCAAGGAAAATCTCATGGCGGAACTCGAGAAGATGCGCCGTACCGCCGGCCGCGTCATCTCCTACGCGCCGCACGAGGTCTACCTGGTGCTTGACGCGACCACCGGCCAGAACGGACTTGAACAGGCTCGCAAATTCACCGAAGCAGGCGGCGTGACCGGCATCGTGCTGACCAAACTCGACGGCACCGCCAAAGGCGGCATCGCCATCGCCATCGCGCGCGAACTGAACCTGCCGATCCGCTATGTCGGCGTCGGCGAAAAGGTAACGGACCTGTTGCCCTTCGATCCCGAACAGTACATCGCATCTCTTTTCGACTAGCCCATGCCGATCGACTACATCGCCGAAGCGCTTGCCGAAGCGCGCAAAGGACTCGGCCAAACCAGCCCCAACCCGGCCGTCGGCGCAATCCTTGTCAACAACGGCGAACTCGTCGGCCGCGGCCATCACATCTATGCCGCTAAAGCTCATGCCGAGATTGAAGCTCTGAAATACGCCGGTGAAAAAGCGCGCGGTGCGACCCTCTACATCACGCTTGAACCGTGCTCGCACCAAGGCCGCACCGGTCCGTGCGCCGATGCGCTGATCGCAGCCGGCGTCGTCAAGGTGGTCGCCGCGATGGAGGACCCGAACCCGCTTGTCGCCGGCAGCGGTTTCGCTAAACTGCGCGCCGCCGGCGTCGCCGTTGAACTCGAACGCACGCACGCCAAGGAAGCCGAATCGCTCAACGAGCCGTTCTGCTTTTTCATGCGCGAACGCCGCCCGCTGGTCACGCTAAAGAGTGCGCTCACCCTCGACGGCAAGATCGCCGCGCCCGACGACAACGAAGGCTGGATCACCTCCGAACGCGCCCGCGCCCACGTGCAGCAATTGCGGCACATGTCGGATGCGATTGTTACAGGCATCGGCACGGTCGATCACGACGATTGCCTCCTTACCGATCGCACCGAACTCCCGCGCTCGCGACCGCTATTGCGCATTGTTCTCGACTCGCAATTGCGCATACGCACCGATTCACAGATGGTGTGCAGCGCCGCCAATGACGTACTGATTGTCACCACCTCGGCGGCCAGCGCCGAGCGCCGCGCGGCGTTGGAAAAGGAAGGCGTCGAAGTCGCCGTGCTGGACGGCGCCGATGGCCGTACGAACATGCGTGCGTTGATCGAACTGCTAGCCGCGCGTGATGTCCAGTCTTTGATGATCGAGGCTGGCAGCAAGGTCAACGGCGCCGCGCTCGACTCCGGAATCGTCGACAAAATCTTCTTCTACTACGCGCCGAAAATGTTCGGCGGGTTGCAGTCGCTACCGGTAGCCGGCGGCCGCGGCCGTCGCCGCCGCGCTGACGCCATGTTGTTTGAAAACGTGCAACTCCATCCGATGAGCGATGGCGAATTCGCTGTCGAAGCGTGGCTGAAACGAGGCCCGCGGGTTTAATGTTCACGGGCATCATTGAAGAACTAGGTACGCTTGCCTCGATCGAGCCACGCGGCGACGGCGCGCGCCTTCGTGTTGCGTGCAAGCTCGTCGTTGAAGATGCGCTCGAAGGAGCGAGCATCGCCGTCAACGGCGTTTGCCTGACCGCGCTCGACATCGGCGCCGAGGGCTTCAGCGCCGACATCGCGCCCGAGACGATGCGGCGGACAAGTTTGGGCGATCTCGCCCAAGGCGCGCGCGTCAATCTCGAACGCCCCGTGCAGGCCGGCGGCCGTCTCGGCGGCCACGTCGTGCAAGGCCATGTCGACGGCACCGGCGTGTTCGAGGAACTCGCCGCGCTCGGCAACGGTAACTGGTGGCTGCGCATTCGGGTGCCTGAAGCACTCGACCGCTACATCGTCGAGAAGGGGTCGATTGCCATCGACGGCATCAGCCTCACCGTGGCCGCTATCGCCGATGGCGTGATGTCGGTGACGATCATCCCGCACACGTATTCACACACGTCGCTCGGCGCGCACCAACCCGGCGCGCGCGTCAACCTTGAAACCGACATCCTGGCTAAGTACGTGGAAAAGCTCTTCGCCTCACGCGACTAACAAAGGCAGCACCTCTGCCGCCTTGCCGCGCACGCTACAATCCACCGCGTTCGAATACGCCGTCGCATCGAGATTGACTTCGAGAACGGACGCCCCCACGTGCCGCGCCAGATCGATCAAACCAGCCGCCGGATACACCTGCGCCGACGTACCCACCACGAGCAACAAATCGCACCGGTTGACCGCCCTCTCTGCTTCTTCCCAAACAATCCGCGGCAGCGTCTCGCCGAACCATACCACGCCAGGCCGCACCATTCCGCTGCACTCCCCGCACTTCGGCGGCAACTCCATTTCCAGATCGCGGTTGATGCGCTGATACCCGCATCCCAAACAACGCGTCATCCAGATATCGCCGTGAATTTTCAACACCCGCTTTGATCCAGCCCGATCGTGTAAGCCGTCGACGTTCTGGGTGATCAACGTGAACTCATCGGCCTGTTCTTCGATGGCAACCAGCGCGCGATGCCCCGCATTGGGTTCACACCGCGCGATCTCAACCCGCCGCGACTGGTACCATTCCCAGACAAACTTCGGATCGCGCGCGAAGGCCTCCGTCGTCGCCAAATCCTCGGCGCGAAAGTTGCCCCACATCCCGCCGGCACCGCGAAAGGTTGGAATGCCGCTCTCGGCGCTGATGCCCGCTCCGGTCAACACCGCGATCGAAGACGCCTCGGCGACTAGCCTCCGCGCGTCGTCGATAGAACTCACTCTTCGGGCGGTAACACCGCCACAAACTCACCGGCCACGCGAAACTCATCGGGTGTTAGCTCCCACGTTTCAAACTCGGGATTGAGCGGAATCATCCGAATCTTTCCGTGTTCCCAGGAATCCTCAGTCGCCCGCTTCTCGCTCTGATAGACCTTTACCGTATACTGCGCCGTCACATCCGACGTCCCGAATTTCTCAACCAGCAACTTCTTGCCAGCGCGCGATCCCGCCGACGCAGGCCGGAACAGACACAAACTTCCGTCCGGAATCAGCGGCTCCATCGATCGCCCTTCAACCCTCGCCGCAAACATCCCCGGCACGGCGCGCACATGCGCCGGCGGTTCGATCGAGCCGATAACTTCGCCAGGCAATTGTTCATCGCTTAACCCGCCCGCCGCAGCGCGCAGCTGTACCACCGACACCGACCCCACCGAATTCACATTCTCGCGATACAACCGTCGCAATCGAGCCTCGGGATCGGCCGCTATCGTCTTCTCCCGATCGGTCATCAGGACCAAGTTCGAAAGCATGTCTTCTATCCGGCGGAGCAGCGCATTGCCGCCGCTTTCGCGCGCCATAGCCTCCAGCGTGTTCTCCAATTCCGACAACACATCGGCCTCTTCGGACGCGAACGAATCCCAATCGCGCCGCAGCTTCACGTAGGCGATATCCGTCGTCGTGTCGAGCAATACCACACCCGCGTTCTCGGCGCTACGCCCCGGCAGACACACCTGGAGTATCACATACTCCATAGGCCGCATGGTTGCCGTCATCGCAGCACTCATTCCACCCCTTATCGACAAATTCTACTTCGCCTTGACCTCAGGCGCGAACGGATAGTAACCCTTGCGCGCCCGCACGGTGACATTCGGCAAATTGACTTCGACTTTGATATTGCGAAACACCTTCGGCTGATCGGCGTTGTCGGGCGAATAGCGCAGAATGTACTGCGTCGTCACCTCGCCCGCCGTGTTGGCCACCGCCCGGAACATGCCCTTGGCGATCTCCGAAGCATACCCGCCCGTCCCGACCTTCAACGCATAGTTGCCTTCGTCCGACGGCGTCGACAAATAACCAGACACGTCCTTGTACAGTCCTTGCAGCGGATACTCCACGCGCCCTCCGGTCTCTTCGGTCAAGCGCGTCAGGTTCTTTTCGCCCTCGCTGTTGAAGCCAAACGCCACCGTCGACACCCCATAGATCGTCACCAGGTTCCGCTGCGCGATTTCCACGACCTCGTTTAACGTCTTCTTCGACGCGTTGTCATGCCCGTCGCCGATGACCACGATCACACGCCGCGGTTCGATCGGTTCGCCCTTCACCAGGCTGCGCGAAGTACAAGCCGTGTAGATTGCGTCGTAGAGCGCGGCGCCGCCGCCCGGTTTCAACTTGCGGATCTTCTCCACGATCTTGTTCGAGTCCTGCGTTGTATTCACCGCGAGTTCGGCGTCGTTTCCGTAGGTGATCAGGTAGCCCGAAAAACGTTTGTCGTTGTCGGGCAACAGAGCCAGCGCCAACTCGATCGCCGACTCCTGATAGTTCTTCCAGTGCAGCCGGCTCGCGTTCGAGAGATCGAGCAAAAACCCGACAACCACCGGCTGATTCCGCTCACGCGAAAAGTAGGTGATCTTCTGCTCCTTGCCTTCGTCGTAGATCTTGAAGTCGTCCTGTCCTAAATCGGAAACGAACCGGCCCTTCGAATCGGTCACCGTAATGGGCACGATGACTTCGCTGACGGAAACGTTCAACGGCTGTTGCGGGAACGCAAGCAGACTCGTCACGAACGCTGTTAGGATACGGCGCATAGTCCAATTATAAGGGCCGCGCGGATTCAAAAAACACCACGCGGCCCTTAACTTTTCAGTTTTCCGGAGCGGCGTTCGGCCGCTTCTTTAGAGTCGGACGTTCGTCCTCGTCTTCCTTCGGCTTCTTGCCGTCTTCGTCCGGATCGACCGGGCCCGTGCCCGAACCCGGCGTACGGCGCAACCGGGGACGGTTGGCGTCTTCCTTGTCGTCCACCTTGCGGCGGTTCAACAGCGCGGAGAGCCGGTTCTTCACCTCGTGAAACTCCGAAGTTGTGACGACGTACTCGGGCTTGGCTTCGAGCAATTCTTGAATGTTCTTCTGCGCCGTTTCGATGCGGTCATCGGTCAACGGATGCGAAGAGAAGACCTTCGCCATCGTGCCCGGCTTGCGTTTTTCGAGCGATTGCAGTTTTTCGAAGAAGTCGACGAACGCCGACGGATCGTAACCGGCTTTGTAAAGATACTGCAAGCCAAGCAGGTCGGCCTCGCGTTCGAACCCGCGCGAGAAGTACATGAAGCCCATCGGGATCGCGACGCTCGCGCCCTGGCGGATGCCGTAGCCGGCCCAGCCGCCCATGAAGATCAGCGGAATCGTCGCCAGATTGGCGATCTGCCCGCGTGTGGCCTGCCGCGTGCCGTGCCGCGCGGCGATGTGCGCCAGTTCGTGCGCCATTACGCCAGCGATCTCGGCTTCGCTCTCGGCTTTCAAGAGCAGCCCCGTGTTCACGAAGAAGAACCCGCCCGGCAGCGCGAATGCGTTGACCTCTTCGCTGTCGATGACCTTGATCGTAACCGGCACCTTGGTGTCGGAGTTGCGCACCAGGTTCTGGCCGACGCGGTTGACGTATTCGGCGATCATCGGATCGTCGATAATCTTGGCTTGGCGCTCGATTTCCTGCGCCAGACCCTTGCCCATCGCAATCTCTTTCTCGATCGAGTAAAAGTTGACGCCTTTTCCCACGTCGCGCTCGCCGATCGCTTCGACGTCTTTTTTCACGGGCTTCTTTTTGTTGTTGCTCGCCTTCGGTTTGGCCGCGGTGTCTTTGGTCTTATCCGTCGACGCCGCCTGATCGGCCATGGCTACGCCAACCGTCAACGCGGCGGGCACAAGCAGTCGGAAAAAAGTGCGCATCGGGACTCCTTTCAAGTTCGCCACCATTATAGCTCCGGCGCACGGCCTTCACAGTGTCGCCAAATCGCTACAGAGGCAGCCCTGTTCGTGTTACGCATAAG
>VFZQ01000319.1 GCA_016871135.1 Acidobacteriota bacterium
CGGTTGGGTGCGAGTAGAACGTCATTGTCCGTTGCTCGCTCAGGAGAGTTTCGCCCTTGGCGTTGTTCCAGTCGAAGTTTGCGCCGATGACACCTTGCTTCTTGCCGCCATCCATTTTGGTGATACGGCGCGTGACGACATCGCCGCGGCCGGCTGTTCCCGCGCCTTTCTGATTTTTTTCGTTCGCCCAGAAGTCGACTTGGTTGACAAGGCCGTGCGTGATCCACAGACCGCGGTGATGCGGATGATCCTTCGCATCGCCGGCCATGGTTTCCATGGGGAAGCCGCGCGTGACCTGCTTGCCGTCGGCGGTGCGCAGGGGGTGGAGATACGGCTTAACGGCCTCGGAGCCGATGTAGAAATCGGTGAACGGCTTGCCGTCGATGGTGACCGCGATCCGGTCGGGCGACTGCTTAAACGCAACTTGGGCGCAAGCGGAAACGGAGAGAACGAGTATGGCGAAACGCATCTCTGCCATTCGATCACATTTTCGGCGGGCCATGGGAACTAGGAGTTCGTTAAGAATCGGCTTCCGAAAGCTTGCGCAGGTGATCGTAGGTGTAGATGCCGGCGTTGTGGCCGTCGTTCCAGAAGATGCGGATGGCGTAGCCGCCGACCTGCTCGACGCTCTGCATTTTCAGGCGTTCGGTGTAGGTTCGGAGCGGATTGGTATCGGGCGTCCACTTCTGCGGCGGCGTGCCGTGCGCGCCGGTGCAAGTGGCGCAGGGGCATTCGCGGCGTAACGTCTCCAGCGGAAGCGAAGTGTGTTTGCCGTCCTTCCAGTCGACTTCAATTCCGCGCGATTTGCTGATCGCGATGTGCTCCGGTTCTACTCGTTGCGTCTCCACTATTTAATTATCGCGTTCTTCTTCGCGGCGAGCTTGCGGGGTTGGCCGTTGAAGGGGGTGATGGTGACTTCTTCGATCTCGCCGTTGAGAACGAAGTTGGCTCTCCTCTCGTTTGCCGAGAGGTAGCTGGATGCGGTGCGGATCGTCTTCGTTTGTCGCTGGCCGCCGCGCGTTTTGACTTCGACTTTGGCGAGTTCGGGGCCTTCGACGCTGAGCCAGTCTTTCTTCGGCCCTTCGTTGCGGAGCAGACGCGCCGGGGCGTTGTTGACGTTGATGAGCACGTCAATGTCGCCGTCGTTGTCGATGTCGCCGAAGGCGGCGCCGCGGCTGACGCCTGGGAGTTCGAAGGCCTTGGTGTCCTCGAACTTTTCGCCGGTGTTTTTCAGCAGGAGATTTCGCTCGAGAAACGGATTGGGGCTGTTGCGCTGATCTTCGCGGCGGGTGACGGCGCCGTTGGCGAGCAAAAGATCGAGCCTGCCGTCGCGATCGATATCGATCCATCCGACGCCGAAGCCGGTGAACTGCGATGTCAGGCTCAAGATGCCGGTCCTGGCGGAGACATCGGTGAAGCCTGTCGCGCCGTTGTTTTGAAACAGCGTCGCGCCTTCGCGCATGAGGTTGAGCACGATGAGGTCGTCGTCGCCGTCGTTGTCGTAGTCGCCGAGCGCGACGCCCATGCCGGCTTTGGCGAGGCCGTCGTCGCTATAGGCGACGCCGTATTTCAACGCCTGTTCGCTGAACGTTCCGTTGTGGTTGTTGATCCAGAGATGATTGGCGGCGGAGTCGTTGGCGACGAAGAGATCGAGCCAGCCGTCGCTGTTGGCATCCAGCGCGACGACGCCGAGCGCGGGGCCGGCGGCGCTTCTGAACGCGGGCACTTCGACGAAGCGGCCTTTCTCGTTGTGGAATAGATGCGAGGGAAGAGAGCGGTAGGCGCGGGGCGTGCAGTAATCGGTCTCGCCGGTGGGGGCTTGGCAAGGCTTGTTGATGGCGTAGGAGTAGTCGACGTAGTTGAGGATGACGAGATCGAGCCAGCCGTCGCGATCGTAGTCGAAGAAGGCGGCCGATGACGACCACATGTTTGGAAGCTTGATTTCGCTGGGTGTTTCGGTGAACGTTCCGTTGCCGTTGTTGATGAAGAGGGCGTTGCCGTCAAAGGCGGTAATGAGGACATCGGTGTCGCCGTCGTTGTCGATGTCGGCGGTGGCGGCACCCATGCCGTAGCCTTCGAACTGAATGGCGCTGGTGGGTTTGAAGGTGCCGGCGCCGTCGTTGTTGAAGAGTACGGTCTTGCCGACGCTTTGGACGAGCAGGGCGTCGAGATCGCCGTCGTTATCGTAGTCGAAGAGCGCGGCGCCGGATCCCATGATTTCGGGCATGTAGAACTTGCCGGAGGCGCCGGAGTTGTGCGTGAAGTCGATTTTGAGTTCGGAAAAAGGCGAAGCCGCCTGGCGCGGGGTTGGCGCGCAGGCGGCTAGCAGTAGAACAAACAGCAGGGTTAGTGTTTTAGAAGCCGACACGGATACCGAGACGGAAGGCGCGTTGGACGAGGCCGTCGCGGCCGGTGTTGGCAGTGCCGGTGATTTCGAAGACGCCGCCGGTGAAGCCACCCGAGGCGTCGGTACGAAGACCGGAAATGTTGTTGGACGGATTACCCAGTTGCGGCGTGTTGGAAACATTCAACGCTTCGGCGCGGAACTGGATATTCACGCGCTCGTTGACGTCGAATTTGCGGAACAGGCCGATATCGAGATTGGCGATGCCCGGGCCGCGGAGGTTGTTGAGGCCGCCGGTGCCGAAGCGAACGCCCGTGGGGCCGGAAACGGGGCCGAAGGTTCGCCAATCGTAATACGCCTGGCCTCGGCCGTAGTTGCCGAGTTTCTTCGGCGTGCCGAGAACGTCGGCCGTTTGGGTGTTGTTCGGCATGTTGAGCGACGCGGCGTCGGAGGTGACAGTGAAAGGCGATCCCGAGTACTTGGACAGCAAGCCATTAATCTGCCAGCCGCCAGCCAGCCATTTCGCCGCGCCGGAGGTAGCGAATTTCTTGCCTGTGCCAAACGGCAGTTCATACACAAAGGTCGATTGGAAGTTGTGGGTCCGGTCGAAGTTCATGACGGCGCGATTGCGGTTCCAAAACGCGCGCGCGTGAACGGCCGGCCCGCCGTCGTTGGAGGCGTTGCAGCAGAAGCCGATGGCTTTCGACCAAGTATGCGCGATCTGCATTTGGAATCCGTTGGCGTAGCGGCGCGAAAGGACCATCTGCAGCGAGTCGTAGTTGGTGTGGCCAGCGGCTTCAACCAAAGACGTCTGGACGTTGCGGCGGAAGGTGTTAAAGAACGGTCTGCCGCTCGCGCCCGCGCCGATAACCTGGCCCGCATTCAGATCGATGTAGTTGGTCTGCTTAATCGTCCGGTTTGCGACGTAGCCGGCCTGGAGGGAGTAGCCCCACATGATCTGGCGCTGAATCGTGAGATTCCAGCTTGCGATGTAGGCGCGGTCGAACCGGTCGCCTGTCGAGGTGAGGGCGTAGGTGTTTGGAATGTCGATGATTCCATTGCCGAGGCTGGGAACGACGGGCGTCGGGATGCCTTGCTCAAGACGGCTGACCGGGATGAAGTTATCGGTGGTGTTGCCGTTCAGGATGAGGAGCATCGGGAAGTTCGTGCGCAATGCGCGGATGAGGTTGAGCGGATCGTAGTTGATGCCAAAGCCCGTGCGGATGACTGTCTTTTCGTTCGGGCGCCAAGCGATGCCGAGCGAGGGGGAGAAGAGCCGATTCGAGTTCTTGGTGCCGCAGTCGGCGGGGACTTGGCCAACGCCGCAGACCATCATCTTGTTGTTGATGAAGTCGTAGCGCTCCATGCCGCGATCGGTGCGGCGCGGCATCGGAATGTTCAGGTAACGGATGCCGTAGTTGAGCGTGAGTTTCGGCGATACCTGCCAAGTGTCCTGAACGTAGGCGTTGAACATTCGTGTGCGGGTCCCGTAAACGTCGTCGACCTGGAACGTGGTTCCGTAGTTGATCGGGAGACCGAGCAGGAACGCGGCGTACGAGTTGTACGACGACGCCGTGGCGCCGCCGCGAAGCTGTGTCGGACCGCCCTGGAAGTTGAAGCCGCCTTGCGCGCCGTGATTCTGGCCGGCGAACTCGGCTTGCAGGTGGTTCAAGTCCTGCTTGTAGAAGTCGATGCCGTAGCGGATCTGGTGGCGGCCCTTGGTCCAGTTGACGTTGGCCACGTACTGGAACTGAGGATCGCGACGTTCGTAAGGCATGAAGGAATCCTGCACGCCGAAGTTGTTGAAGCCGCCGACGATGAACCGGGGCCAGCCGCCTTCGAAGCGGCGCTTGCCGTTAGTGCCGGGGATCTTCAGAACGTCGAGACCGATCTTGGTATCGAGCGAATCCTGTTCGACTTTGGTGCCGTAGGTGGTGTAGCCGAAGTTGGCGTCGAGAACCATGGTTGGTGAAATGACATAGGTGGTGGCGATCGACGACGACTGCGTGACGCCATCGGCGACGCCCGTGTTTCCACCAGCGCCCGAGATGCCGACGCCGCCGAGTTCGCCGAGCATGCCCGGGTTGTTCATCTTGTAGTTGAGGGCGGAGTAGCGGCCGTAGGCGGTCCACTTTTCATTGATGTTGTAGTTGAACTTGGAGTCGACGGTGTGGCGGTCGAACAGGAAGCCGCCGACGGCGAAGAAGTTGGCGTCGCGGAACGATAGATCGGCGACGGCGGGCATCTTCGCCTGAATCAGATTGACGATCGGCGAGATGCGGCGGGCGGGAATGATGTTGCCGGGGAACGCCGTGCGGTTGGAGCCGTCGGCGGAGTTGCCGGTCGCGGGATCGAAGATGATGCCGCGCGTGCCGAAGATGGTCGAGCCGTCGGAGAAGTTCCCCGCGCGCATGCCGGCGGTCGGCAGCGTGCCGTTGCGATTGGCGAATTCACGGCGCGTCGACGCTTCGTAGGAGACGAAGTAGAACAATTTGTTCTTCTTGATCGGACCCCCGATGGTGCCGCCTTCCTGATTGAAGATGTATTTCGGATTGCGCTGGTTCTGCTGGTTGTTCAGCGCGAATTCGAACGGCTTGGCGATCATCGCGTTGTTGACGTTGTACCAGAAGCCGGAGCCGTGAATGTCGTTGGTGCCGCTCTTAATCTGCACGTTGACGGCGGCGCCGCCGGCGAGACCTTGCTCGGCGGAGAAGCTGTTGGTCACAACGTTGACTTGCTCGACGGCTTCGAGAGCGGGCACATAGGCCGTAATGTGCGGCAGCCATGTTTGCTGGCTGGACGCGCCGTCGATGCGGACGTTGACACCGGCCGAAGGCGTGCCGTTGACATTGGCGGCGAGCGCGCGCGACGGATTGGTCGGCACCGAGTGCGCGTTCGTCGGCGGCGAGAAGCCGGGGATGGTGACGAGCACATTCTGATAGTTGCGGCCGACCGGAACCGGGAGATTTACCAGGTCCCGGCTCTGCACTTCGGCGCGCACGTTTGCTGTGTCGGTCTGGAGCGTCGCCGCTTGCGCTTCGACATTGATTGCTTCGTTGACGGAACCTACCTGCAGGGCCATGTCGACGCGGGTAGTGTTGTTCGAGGTCACGCTGACCGTGGCGTCGGTACCGGTGCGGAAGCCTTCCTTGGTGATCTTGACTTCGTAGTCGCCGGGCGTGACGGCGGCGAAAGTGTAACCACCGGCTTCATTGGTTGTCGTCTGGCGTTGAATGCCGGTTGATTTATTGGTTGCGGTGACCTGGGCGTTCGGTACGGCGGCACCCGAGGGATCGTTGACGGTACCGACGAGCGATCCGTAAAGGACCTGCGCGTTGGCGTGACCGTGGAAGAGGGTAACAGCAAGAGCCAGACAAGTGGCTGCGCGTTGCAAACGTTGCATGAGTTCTTTCCCGTGGTTGAGTTGAGAGTTGGGCCGGGTTGAGACGGCCACCTGAAGCTATCGCCTATTCTAGCGCGATCCGAGTTAGGCCGAAACCAAGGCAGCGGGTGTCTTCGGAGAGGCCGAGCTGTTTGGGGCTGGTGGCGGTGCGGCAGTGGAAGACCAGGGTCGTTGGGCCTGGCTTGATCGTGATCGCCGGCAGCGCGTGTTCGCCGTTTTTGGTGATCGTCCAGCGGGCGACGATTTCGCCGTTGGCTTCGACGTCGATGTGTTGTTCCGTCAGCGCTCCGCCGACGAAGCCGCGGCCCGTGATGTAGAGCGTTGGAGCGGCTGCGTTGAAGAAAATTCCGGCGCGCGGGCCGTCCGACCAGACGCCCCAGTCTTCGGGGCTGGACCAGCCTTCGAGAAGACCTGACACGTCGTTGCGGAGGTCGATTTGCATCGTAGGCGGCATGCCTTCGATTTGCAGACGATTGCGGCGTTTGGCGGGATCGGCGAAGAAGCGGTAGTCGCGCAGATAGCCGTCGATGGGGAGATTGGCGGCGCGCATGGCGTCGAAAAACGCCCGCTTGTGGGTGCGGTATTCGCGAGTGGCTTCGTCGATTTCCGGGGGGGCTTTGGCGTGGGGATCGGCGAGGTAGTAGCCGATCCAGTCGAGGAGGTTGGCGTCTTTCGCTTTCTCGGCGGCGTTCGGAAGGCGGGCG
>VFZQ01000320.1 GCA_016871135.1 Acidobacteriota bacterium
CCATCCTGCGCTTCTCGAGCGAATCGAAATCACGACGCACGCCTGCAGGGTTGCCCATATCCCAGTTTACACCGGACGCTTGAAAGTCGTCTCTATATTATGCGGGACTCAATAGTCACGCCATGGACAAAGCCTTTCAAGATTCCATTGACCGCATTCTGAGCGAATCAAGCAACCGGATTTCACTCAAGTACCTTGTTGAGTTGTGCCGGTCGGGCAAGGATGTGATTCCGGTCTACGACCTAGAATCATTTGACCTAGCGGGAGTTCCGCCAGCGTTCGGATTTGGGGCAGGGTTAGAGCCAGGCTCTATCGAGTTTCTCGACGAAGCCGAAGGAAGGTACGGCCTCGCGACGACAGAAGAGCAAACCGTCTTCGCGCATGCATTAATGGCGAAACTCGGAAGGCGGCTGGTAGTTTCGGGAGGACTTGACCCAACAGCCGAAACGGTCGCCGCGATGATTAATAGGCCGTTCATGGAAGTCGTCGTGGGGCCAGGAAGTCAAGCCTATGTATCTCCTCGCACGCTGATCCGGCTTCATGGTTCCGCAGCGGCTAGAATCGTAGTTTTGCCGGCGGATACGTTGGCAAACGCCACGGCCGCTTCCTGGATTTTGGATACGGTGTTGAAGGACGCGAGTATCTTTGGGTTCGGAGTTCCGCCCGACTGGCCTCCTATGTTCGACAGGCTCCTCGCATCAGAAGCGATTCACTATTTTGTTGTGGTTGGGAGCGACGATGTGCGGCAACGCCGAGGAGGGACTGACCGGCTGAGTAACGTGAGGCTGATTCGGCTAAAGGACAAAGCCGAGGCGCTACCGTTGTTGATTTACCTCCACGAACAGGTATTTGGCGCGATCGAACCGGGCATGGCGCCCGCGAAACCGCATACGGCGCCGGCCCCTCAAAGTGTGCCCGCGCAGCCAAAGGGCCCGCTCCCCGGTGCCTTTCCAGAACTCGTGGAACGCTGCCGCGCTGGGGAAACATTCCTGCTTACCGGTTCCGGGTTGGCCGCGAGAGCGGGGCTGCCGACGTGGCGCCAGTTCGTCGGAGAACTCGTGGAGATCGCGCTTCGAAACAAGAGCATTACCGAAGCGTCGGCTGCCATACAAAGATCCGCAATCGAAGATGGCGAAACGAATGCCGTCGCCGATAACCTGTCCAGCGCGCTAGGCAATTCACGGCAAGAGGTGGTGTCGTACTTAGAGTCAATATCGGGCCGTGTAGAAACGCTTCCGCTCGCATTCGGATATCTAAAGCGAACCAACTTCGCGGCGGTACTTTCGACCAACTTCGATGAGCTTTTGGATCGAGCCTACGCGGACACACCGTATGGCGAACACACCTATGTGCCGTCCGACAGCGCGGCGTTGCATTCCGCGCTTGCGCAGCGGCAACGATTTATCCTGAAGTTGTATGGCTCGCTGAGACGGCCGGAATCGCTCATCTTCGCGCCCGCCGAATACGAGGCGATGATTGCGGGCGACCGCGATTTTTCAAAATTCATCGAAGCGATCTTCTATGACCGAACGATGTTGATCGTCGGGGCGAGCCTGGAAGGGATAACGGACTTCCTGCGCGGATTCCGAATCCCCACCGGCGTCCCGCGCAAGCATTACGCATTGGTCGGCGTTTCGGGCACGAGTTGGAAAGCACGCGCGGAAACACTCCTTCGGCGCTACAACATCGAGGTGATTCCATATACTCCGGACGAGCCGCACAGCGCCGTCGACGCCTTTCTGAAAGAGCTGGCCACAGTTGCTCCGGCAACGACGCACGTTGCGGCCGCGAGCGCGAAAGACGATTCGAGCCGGCTGCGCGGATTGACGCTGCGAAACATTGGCCCATTCGACGAGTTGTCCATCGAGATGACCGGCAACTGGCTGATCTTGCTGGGCGACAACGCCGTCGGCAAGTCGAGCATTCTGAAGGCGATTGCGCTCGCGATCGTCGGTGACGAAGGGAGATCGTACGCGGGGCGGCTGGTCCGCGCCAACCGGAAGAATGGCAGTGTCGTACTCATCACCGACCGCAATCAGAGCGGGTATCAAACCGACATCTTTGGCACGTTGGAGACGCAGCACGCCGAAGTAGCGTCACGGAGCGGCCGGGCTCTTGAGATCGAGAACTGGGTCGCCCTCGGTTTTCCGCCAATGCGTACTGGAAGCTGGGCGACATCTCCCGGTCCCGTCTCCGGTGGTGTGGACCGGCCTGTCGCTAGCGACATCCTGCCGTTGCTCACCGGCGAGCCGGACCCGCGGATGGACAAGTTGAAGCAATGGATCGTCAACTACGACGTCGAACGGCGGAAGAAAGGTCCCGGTTCGATGGAGGCCAAAGCCCTCGACACGTTTTTTTCGATCGTTGGCAACCTCACGGGGGAACTGAATCTTTCTTTCGCGGAAGTGGATTTGCAGTACCGCGTGCTCGTACGGGTCAATCAGGACGATCCGATTCCGATCGAGGCGATTTCGCAGGGCCTTACTTCCCTTTTGAGCTGGATCGGAATTCTGGTGCAACGCTTGTACGAGATCAGGGGAGCTAACAACGAGCACCCGACGAATTTGCACGCGTTGGTCTTGATGGACGAGATCGACGCGCACATGCACCCGAAATGGCAGCGGAGACTGGTCTCCTTGCTGAGCGAGTGTTTTCCAAACGTGCAATTTATCGCTTCGACGCATTCGCCTCTGATCGTCGCCGGATTGAGCGGGCACCAGGTGTTGCGGCTGAAGCGCAACGAATCCGGGCAGGTTGTTTGCTCGTTTCTGACGGATAGGGATTTGAAAGGTAAGCCGGACCAGATCCTGCTGGAAGATGGATTCGAATTGCCGTCGGTCTTCTCGGCGTCGACGGAAAAAATTATTGAAAAGTATGAACGCTACCTGGGTATGTCCACCAGGACCGAAGAAGAGGAAGCGGAGTACCTACGGCTGCGGCGGCTCGTTCAGGAAGAGATTCCACCGCACTCCGACGGCCGCGATGAGCGATTAAACCGCGAGCTGCTGGAGGCCGTCATTGAAGCAATTCCGAGTCCGCAAGAACAGTCTGATTCGCAGAAGAAGTTGATGGTTCTGGCGCACAAACTAAACGCAGGAGCCCTGCAATGAGGCCTGGTACGCTGAATGTGAGGTCGCCGTTCTTAGTGGCGTGGAAGCAGACGGCGCACACGGCGACGCTCGACGCGATCACAGAGTTCGAGGATTGGCTGGAAGATCCCAAGCCGGATACAAAACCGGATTTCAAGGCTAGTTCAAAGACGAAAGTTTGGACCGAACTGAAGCACCATCTCTTCGAGGAGGTGTTCCTCCAAAAGTGCGCCTATTGCGAGACCAGGGGCGTAGGGTTCTATCCGGACGCGGAGCACTATCGGCCAAAGGCTTCGGTCGTTAACGTCAGCGACTCCGGCGGGCGGTCCAAGCCTCGATGCGCGCTTCCAGACGGGCGAACGATCGATCACCCCGGCTACTTCTGGTTGGCGTTCCACTGGCGAAATCTGGTGCCTTCCTGCAAGACGTGCAATACGGGCGCGGGGAAAGGAACGCAATTCCCTACCTCAAAGCCGAACGAATTCCTGGTGGCGCTGTCGAACGCGGAACTTGCCGCGCTACACGAGGTTCCCATCGAAAGCACACGATTCGCGGGCCACTACTATCTGGGACCGGAGGATCTTGACGAGCGGGAGGAAGCGCTGCTGTTGAACCCGCTCAACCCGAAAGAGAAGCAACACGAACCATTGGCACATCTTGTCTTCGGGGTGCGCGGAATCGTCACGGCCCGGGACAACAGCAGAAGAGGGCTCCATTCGATCCGAACGTACAACCTGAAATACGAATTACTGCGGCAGGCGCGCCAGGAAGCGCAAGAGAATGCCTGGCGGCAGTATGGGATGGACTTGGCGATGGACACGAGCTTGACAGGGGTCGACCGAGCGAAGCTGAGCTCAGGGGACCGGCCCTACTCGGAAGCGATCCGGCAATTCATAGATGAAGGACGGCGAATCCAGTTCAGCCGATAGAGTGCACGGGCTGGCCCTTTTTGTGTCGCCATTCCCGCGTGCATTGATAGGCTTGTGTATATGGCTCGTGTAGTGATCGTGGGCGGCGGGTTCGGCGGATTGTTGGCGGCGAAAGCGCTGGCGGGTAAGCGCTATGTCGAGGTCACTCTGATCGACCGGCGCAACTTTCACGTCTTTCAGCCGTTGCTCTATCAAGTTGCGACGGGCGGTTTGTCGCCCGCCGATATCTGCGCGCCGTTGCGGTCGGTGCTGCGCGATGCGATGAACGTTCGAACGGTACTGGCTGAGGTAACGGGTTTCGATCTCGACGGCCGGCGCGTGCTGCTGGCCGATGGCGAATGCGCCTACGACCACCTGATCGTCGCGGCCGGTGCGCGCCACCACTACTTTGGAAACGATGCGTGGGAGGAGCATGCGCCGGGGTTGAAGTCGATCGAAGACGCGACCGAGATCCGCCGGAGGATTCTGACGGCGTTCGAGGCGGCCGAGCGGGAAAGCGATCCCGAGGCTCGCCGGGCGCTGCTGACGTTCTTGATTGTCGGCGGCGGGCCGACGGGCGTCGAGTTGGCGGGAACGCTCGGCGAGATCGCCAACGACACGCTGCGTGCGGATTTCCGCTCGTTCCGTCCGGAGGAGGCGCGGATTCTGCTGCTCGAAGGTGGCTCGCGCATCTTAAACGCGTTTCCCGATCCGCTGCCGCGTGCGGCCGAGGAGTCGTTGTTGAAGCTAGGGGTGCGGGTGCGGACGGGCGCAGCCGTCGAAGCGCTCGATGCCGGCGGCGTGACGGTGAAGATCGGCGGCGCAATCGAACGGATCGAAGCAAAGACTGTATTGTGGGCGGCGGGCGTGAAGGCTTCGCCGCTGGGGAAACTTCTCGGCGTCGAGACGGACCGGGCCGGGAGAGTAATCGTGCGGGAGACGTGTCAACTTCCGGGGCGGGACGAGGTGTTCGTGATCGGCGACATGGCAGCGTTTCCGGTTGCGGGAGGAAAGACCCTGCCTGGTGTTGCACCAGTGGCGATGCAGCAGGGCAACTATGTGGCGGCTGCGATTTTGAAGAAGGGGCCGGTCCAGCCGTTTCGATACGTCAACAAGGGCGACATGGCGACCATTGGGCGCGCGTCCGCTATCGCCGATTTCGGAAGTTTTCAACTGACGGGTTTGGTGGCTTGGCTGTTTTGGCTGTTCGTTCACATCCTCTTCTTGATTGGGTTTCGTAACCGACTGATGGTAATGACGCACTGGGCGTTTCAGTACTTCACGTTTAATCGAGGAGCGCGGCTGATCGCGGCGGAGGGTGCCGCGCCGCCGTCGGCCAATTTGAGGGGTCAATCCAACGGAGAGTAAGGTTCGGCGAGTTGGCAGGCGCGCTTCTGACCGGAAGCGACAATGTGTCCGAGGAACTTGAGTTTGTTATTGATGAGAAGGTTGATCGGTTTGTCGACGGCATAGTCGAGCACGAGAGTATCGCCCTTGCCGAGATTGAGCAGGTCTTCCAATTTCAGCGTTGGGCCTTGCAGTCGGGCGTCGATGGCGAGCTTTGCGGGGCGTAGGAGACGGAAGACTCGGTTTTGCTCGACCTCGGACGCTTCGGCGCGGCGGTTGGTCCAGCCCTGATCGAACTTCTGCCGCAGCATCTTTATCACGATCGAAGGGATGCCGAGATTCATCATTCCGGCGCTCTCGCCGATCCGAATTTCGAGGCTGACAGCGACCACCGCTTCGTTGGGCGCAAGGAACTGGAGCAGCGACGGCTCGGTCTCGTGGCTCTCGATCGAATAGGCGATGTTGGTGACTTGCCGCCAGGAGTCTTTCAGGTCGTGCAGAATGATGCGGTAGACGGCTTCGAGAATACTCTGCTCGATCTCAGTGATCTCACGGTTGACCTTGGTGCCAACTGGCTTGCCGACGCCGCCGAGCAACATTTCGAGGATAGGAAAAACGAGCGACGGATTAATTTCCAGAACCGCGTTGCCATCGAAGGGCCGCATCCCGAGGGCGACAATGCAGGTGGGAGCGGGCAAACATTGCGTGAATTCGAGAAACGACAACTGTTCCACCGAAACGAGGTTGACCATGACGTAGGCGCGCAGATAGGCCGAAAGACTGGAGGCCAAACTGCGCGCGAAGTTTTCGTGCAGAAGGTGGATGGCGCGGAGTTGGTCTTTCGCGATACGGTCGGGGCGGCGGAAGTCGTACGGTTGCGCCCGTTTGGCAGGGTCGTCATCGTTCCGCGTGTCTTGCGGCCGGCGGAATACACTGTCAATTTCTTCCTGGGAAAGGACACGTTCTGAGGTTGTCCCCTACGGTGAGACAAAAGTTTAGAGACAGTTGGCGGCCCCTGCAAAAAAGCAGTGGACAGCTTGGAGTTGTCCCCAAATCTGAGACACGAGTCTAGACACACAAAAATTCCCAAAGGAGAATTTGAGTCA
>VFZQ01000321.1 GCA_016871135.1 Acidobacteriota bacterium
ATGCGCGAGCGGAGTCGCTGCGCGAGGAGATGGCTGCGCACCTGGCGCTGGCCGCCGAAGACGTTGGCAGTCGCGACGCCGTGCAGAGTTTTGGCAATGCGACAGCCTATGCGGAAAGTTCGCGCGAGGTGTGGGTGGCACGGTGGTTGCAGGACCTGTTCCAAGACCTTCGGTACTCCGTTCGCAACATTCGGAAAGATCCAGGCTACGCGGCGGTCGCGGCGTTGTCTTCGACGCTCGGAATCGCCGCATGCACGACGATATTCGGCATTGCGAATTTCGCGATGAATCGCAATCTTCCGGTGACGGGGCATGAACTACTTGTCGCAATCAACGGCCGTGAGGATGGGCAGAGCGGGCACACGCTCTCTTTCCCCGAAGTGGAAGACCTTCGGCAAGCCAGAAGCCTCGACGGCGCGGCGGCGTTTTTCCCGTTGCTCGCGGCGGCGATTTCCTCGGACGGCGAGACACGCCGGTACTGGGGATCGATTTTGTCGGCGAACTACTTCGACGTAGTCAAGCCAGCGTTCGCCGCTGGCGGCGGATTCGACGTGCGCATCGACGACAAGCTGGGCGCGGCTCCGGCGGTTGTGTTGGGGCATGCACTTTGGCGGGCACGGTTTCACAGCGACCGGTCAATCGTTGGGCGGACGATAGAATTGAACAAGAAGCAGGTGCGCGTTGTCGGCGTTGCGGGGCCGGGATTCCAAGGCACGGAGCTGGCCTTTGTCAGCGACTTTTGGCTGCCGATGTCGATGATACGCGAGGTTGAGCCGCTCGACCCGGAGGGCGTGCTGCGAAGGCTTTCGAGCCGTGATTCGCAGTGGCTGTTTGCCGTTGCGCGGCGGAATGTACCGTTGGAACAGGTGCGTGCGGAACTTGCTTTGGTCGCCAAACGCAACAACGGCACACGGGATTTCAACTACGCCATCGAAACCGCTGGGCGTCTGAATCCGGGCATTCGCGAGGCGGCGTCGGTGTTCTTCGCGCTTGTGTTCGGCGTGTGCGGATTGGTGTTGTTGCTGGCGTGCGCGAATGTCGCAAATCTACTGCTGGCGCGCGGAGAAGCGAGGCAGAAGGAGATTGCAACACGACTGGCGATCGGCGCCGGGCGGGGACGACTGGTTCGTCAGCTCCTGACCGAGAGCGTTTTGCTGGCATTGCTCGGTGGCCCCGCTGGACTGCTGCTGGCTGTCGCCGCAGCGGAAAAGATTGGCGCGATCCGCATGCCGATGGACGTGCCGATCGACCTGACGATCTCGCTCGACTGGCGCGTCGCCGCATTTTGCCTGGCGTTGTGCGTAGTAACCGGTCTGTTGTTTGGAATTGTCCCGGCCCTGCGCGCAAGCCGTGCCGATTTAGTTCCGGCCCTCAAGCAGGACGGGCATTTGAGCAGCTTCCGCCGGTTCGGACTGCGCAACGGATTAGTCGTCGCGCAGGTCGCCGTCAGCTTGTTGTTGCTCATCGGATCGGCGCTGTTTCTGCGCAGCCTGGCGGCGACGCAGAACGCCGATTCGGGCTACGCCAATCGAGGCCAGATCGCGATGATGGCGTTTGATCCGGTGCTACAGGGACTGCCGTCGGGCCAGACGACGGCGATGGCGCGAGCGGCATTGGAGCGGGTCCGCAGCGCACCCGGCGTGCGCACAGCCGCCTTGAGCGATATCGTGCCGCTCAGCCTGGGCGCGAACTCGAACCGCGTTTTGCCCGATCACAAATTCGGCTCGGAGGCTTCTCAGGGGATTCGCGCGAATTTCATGAATACGTCATCGGGATACTTCGCCGCAATGGGACTTCCCATTCTCGATGGCGCCGATTTTCGCGACACCGTCGACGGTGAGATTGTGATCAATCAGGTTCTCGCGGAGAAAGCATTCGGCCGCGAACGCGCCGTTGGCCGCAGAGTGCGAGTGAGTGGGACAGAGTTCCTGGTCACCGGAGTGGCGGCTAACGGGAAGTCCCGTTTCCTGAACGAAGAGCCGCAGGCCATCGCCTACACCCCTGTTTTTGGACGCATGAAAACGGATCGAATGCTGCTGGGCGTGACGGTGATCGCGCATGTGGAAGGCGACCCAAACCGGATGATCGCGCCGATCCGCGAGGCACTGCGGCGCGGCGAAGCGTCGCTGCCGGTGTTTGACGAACGCACGTTCGAGGGCCACATGACCAACGCAATGTTCTTTCCGCGGGTAGCCGGCGCGCTATTCGGCATCTGCGGACTGTTCGGGTTGATCATCGCGTCAATCGGCGTGTATGGCGTGATCAGTTATGGCGTTTCGCGGCGTGGACGCGAGATCGGCATTCGCCTGGCGCTGGGGGCGCGGCGCGGGCAGGTCGTTCAGATGGTGCTACGCGAGGGATTGGCTCTGGCGCTGATTGGCTCGGCGATCGGCCTAGCTGGCGGCATCGGCTTCGGCAAGCTCGCTCGCACGCTGTTGTACGGCGTTGGTTCCGCCGATCCAGTAGCGTATTTCGGAGTTCCCGTTTTCTTGCTGGTGGTCGCGGCCATCGCGACCTTGGTTCCGGCAACCCGCGCGGCGCGTGTCGACCCAAACACCGCGTTGCGATGTGAGTAAGCTAGCCTGAAACGGTGCGGGCATTCCTGTTTTTCGCGGCGATCGTTGGGTGGGACGAACTCTCGCCCGGCACGCGCACGCTGATTCGCATGGACCGCCCTGCGTTTGATGCGTGGGCGGAAAAGCGCAAGGTGCGTTTGAAGGAACGGCTCGACGAGGGCGCGGCGGAACACATCGCCTACTTCCTGCTGCAGAGCCGGAAACTGTCGGACTCGCCAGTTGTGTCTCCGCTGCGCGCGGCGCGCGGGGAAAATGCGGAGGCGGTCGCGGCGCGCGTGAAGGCGTTCTGGGAGAAAGATCCGGTCGACGAGAGACACCGGTTGTTACGGCGGATGGCGCCGGCATGGCCGCGCGAACGAGTGGTCGAAACGGCCTTTCGATTTCTGCGGGACCGGACAGCGGCTGGCTCGATTCAAGAGGTCGAGTCGCTCTATCAACAGCGCGGCCTGAGCGCCGATCCGTATCCGCCCTCAATGAAGGCGGTGCGCGCTGGACTTGATTTTCTGGGCGCGCGGCGATCGTTCCGGCGAGTGCTGTTGATCGGCCCCGGTATGGAGTTGGGCTCACGATTCGGCGTCGACGACAACGCGCCAGTGGCGTCGCAACAGCCCAAGGCGCTACTGGCAATGCTTCGCGCAAAGCCGTCCCAGTTCGATTGCATCGACGTGCGTGCCGAAATCGTCGAGAGCTTGCGCGGCTCGCCCTGCGCGGCCGCCATCGGCGATATTGTCGACACGCTCAGCGGCCAATACGACCTACTTATCGCCACAAACGTGCTGACGTATCTGGACGACGTTGAACTCGCCGTTGCGTTTTCAAATCTGGCGCGAGCAACCGCGCCCGGCGGCTGCTTCATCCACAACGACACGCGATTCGCGGTACGCGTCGCCGGCGAGGCCGCCGGGCTTCCGGTGCGCGAATTCAAGGCGATCTCGCTGGGCGAAATCAACGGGCGGGAGCAGTTCGATCGCGCGGTTGTGCATTGCCGGTCAAAGTGAAATGTGAAAGAATAGCGGCACGCCTCTTCATAGGAGAACCATGCTTCGCTACTCACTCGTCCTACTGCTCTGCACACCCTTGGCCGCGCAACAAAGCCGCGGCAGCTTTTTCGGCACCGTGACTGACGCCTCCGGCGCCAGCGTCCCAGGCGCGAAGATCACGATCACTTCGGTCGCGACCAATACCGCGACGTCGACCGAATCGAGCGGCGATGGCTACTATTCGGCGCAGGCGTTGCAGGTTGGCGATTACTCGATTCAAGTCGAGAAACAGGGCTTCAAACGCGCGGTGCGCACGGGCCTCACGCTCCAGGTCGATCAACGCTCGCAAGTCGATTTCAAGCTCGACATCGGCGGTGTGGCAGAGACGATCGAGGTGAAGGGCGAAGCGGCGCTTGTCGACACAGGTTCGGCGACTGTGGGCAAGGTTGTCGAGAACCGGCGCGTGCAGGAACTGCCGCTCAATGGCCGTAACGCGCTGGCGTTGACGCTGTTGACGCCGAGCGTGAAGTCGAACGCGGGGCCGACAAACTCGGGATTCGGCGATCGCGGCATTCAGCTTTCGTCGATCTCAATCAACGGCGGACCGAACGCGATGAACGCGCAGGCGCTCGACGGCGGCAACAACATTCAGAGCTACATCGGCGAGGTGGCGATCAGCCCGGCGGTCGATGCGGTCGAAGAGTTCAAAGTGCAGAGCGGAACGATGTCGGCAGAGTTCGGTTTCACGGCCGGCGGCGTCATCAACATGGTGACCAAGGCGGGCACCAATGAAATTCACGGCACGGCGTATGAGTTCTTCCGCAACGATAAGCTCGACGCGCGCAACACGTTCGCCCTCACAAAACCACCGTTCCGATACAACCAGTACGGCGGGGCGCTGGGCGGCCCAGTCATCAAGAACCGGACTTTCTATTTCGGCAATTGGGAAGAGTATCAATGGCGGCGCGCGGAGGCCCGGATCGGCACGTTCCCGACAATGCAGCAGCGAACCGGCAACTTCAACGATCTGCTGAGCGCGTCCGGCCAACTGATTCCGGTGTTCGATCCCAACACTACCCGCACAAATCCGAATGGCGCGGGTGTGATTCGAGACGTCTTTCCGGGCAATGTGATTCCGACAGCGCGGCTGGATCGCATCGCACAGAACTTCAATCAGTTCTATCCGGCGCCGAACCGAACGCCGTCGAATGCTTTCACGAACGCGAACAATTACGGGCGCCTGGGTTCCGAACAGCGCAGCATGCGTCAATACACGATTAAGATCGATCACCGGTTCGGCGACAAGAACTCGATGTTCGGCCGCTATTCGTACTTTCTGCACAAGACCGATAACGGCGTGAGCGGATCGACGATCTATCCCGACGACACGGTAGCCAAACGCGACGACGCTCTGAACAACAAGAACGTTGTCATCAACGACATTCACACGTTCACACCGACGCTTCTCAACGAACTTCGCCTTGGCGCGACGCGCGGATACTTCCCGTTCATCGTCCGCAGCTTTGGCGGCGGCTGGCCGCAGAAGCTGGGCTTCCCTGCCTCGCATCCAGCCGACACCATGCCCGACATCAGCAACGGTTTGCCCGGCTTCAACACCGGCACGGCGGGCATTCGCGGCAGCATCAACACGCAAATCTTCGACATGGTGACGAAGGTCACCGGCAAGCACACGCTGAAGTTTGGCTTCGACTACCGGTGGCTGCAGGGCAGCAACTTCCAGCGCAGGGCGCCGTCGGGGTCGTTCAACTTTGTAAGCGCGCTGACCGGCAACCCGCAAAATCAAGCGGGCACGGGCAGCCCGTATGCCAGCTTCCTGCTCGGCGAAGTGGCAAACGCCTCGATAACGACGCATCTCGGTGAGACGCAGCGTGGCAAGTCGTACTCGTGGTTTGTGCAGGACGATTGGAAGATCGCGCGGCGGTTGACGTTCAACCTTGGCATTCGTTGGGACTATCAGACGCAGCCGTTTGAAACCAATTGCGGTTCGACGAACTTCGATCCCACTCGCCAACTCGAGGCGGGCATTGTCGGCGGGACCGTTTTCGCCTGCGCGGACGGACAGGGCCGCAAATTCCGGCCCGGTGACTTCAACGACTTCGCACCGCGCGTGGGTTTGGCGTGGGACCTGTTCGGACGAGGCAAGACAGTGTTGCGCGCCGGCTATGGAATCTACTACCCGTCGCAGTTCTGGCGTAATAATTACGCAAGCCCGAACGGCTTTGCAAACACGTCGACGGCGTATGCTTCGTCCAACGCCAACGCCCGCGCGTTTCGTTTTCAGGACGGACTACCGACCGCGCAACAGCCGATCATTCAGCCGCTTGGCCGCAATCTGGGACCGCGAGCGTTTCTCGGCCAGGGCACAACGATGGATGAGTTGATCGGAACGACGCCGATGTCGAACCAGTTCTCGGCGTCATTGCAGCACCAGTTGCCGTCGCGGATCCTGGTCGACGTCTCGTACTCGGGCAATCTCGGCAGCCATTTTACTTCGGGAGGATGGAATCTGAATCAACTCGACAACCGTCATCTTGAATGGGGGCTTGGCCTGCAACAGCAGGTGCCGAATCCGTTCGCGGGACGTGTGCCGGGCGCGCTGGGCAATGCGACGATCACACGGCAGCAATCGCTTTTGCCGTTCCCTTACTACCAGGGCATCACCGTGCGCGGCCCGCGCATGAGCCACAGCTCCTCGCACTTGCTCATCATCAGCGTTGAGAAGCGCATGTCGAAGGGTCTTACTGCGATGTTCAATTTCACGGGCGGGAAGATCATGAGCGAAGGCATGAACTCGCCGGTGGATTTCGGATCGGTCGAACAGACCAACCTCGTCGGTTATCAGGATTCCAAGTTCAATCGCCGCTTGGAG
>VFZQ01000322.1 GCA_016871135.1 Acidobacteriota bacterium
ATTCCTGATAACTGCGCAGCATCGAAGGCGCCCAGTAGGCGAGTTGCGGGTGCTCGCTGCCGGCTTTCCGGGCGGCGCGAAAGGCATCGGCGGCTTTGTCGGATCGATCCAACATGTGAACGAAGGCGATCGATTCGTGGGCTTCCGGGCGCGAGGGATCCTCCTTGACAAGCGCCTGCAGAGCTTTCAGCGCCTCATCGTTCTTTCGCGCGGCGGCCTTCAGGTCGGCCATTGCGATGCCCCAATCGTAGGCTGTCGCACGGCGAGGCGTCACTTTGTCGACGCGTTCAAATTGGATGTCGAAGTTGACGACGAGTACGGCGTTGCCGCGGATGTATGACTTCAGGTCGGCTTCGATCGCTTTGAGCGGCTTGCCGTAGGTTTGTTCAAGCGCTTCGCGCGATGCCTTGCCAACGCCGAATGCGGTGTAGACCTCAGAGAATTTCGGCGAATAGCGTGGATCGAGAGCGAGCATGTGCACCAGCGCCCAACATAGTCCGTAAAAAGGCCCAACGTGCTGGCGCCGATTGTAGAGCGGCGACTTGTGGTCGGCATCGATAACATCCTCAAGCGGAAGCCACTGCGACTGCAGGAGTATGGCGTGAGAAGGTATCGGGGTCCCTACGCGGATTTTCTTGCCTACGGGCTCGATGTTCGAATACAGCTCGGCTGTGCCTTCGTTCATCCAAACGGGCAGTTCGGTGTCGCCGTGGCGGTTGAGTAGATGGACGTATTCGTGAACGGCCGAGCGGCGGTCGTCGCCCGACGCCGACGGGCCGATGGCGATGTAATCGCGCTGCGGAAGATTGATGTAGAACGCGGCGGCGACGGCGTTGTAGGCGTACTCGCGGAAGTCTTTTTCGTTCGAGAAGACGACGACGCGCGGCTTGAGAACGGGGTCCCTGGCGCCGTGGCTGCGGGCGAAGAATCCACGGACGCGTTCGAACTGTGCCAGGATCTCCTGCGCTCTGCCTTTCGAACCGCCCGTAATCAGCTCGAAGTGGTCGCTTTCGTAGATGTTGTATTGCTGCGCGATGGCAGAGGCCGAAAGCGCGAGGCATAGGAAGACGCGCATCTTGACTTGATTGTAGATGAGCGGGCGTCGCTTCATCGGTCCCATCCGTAAGAGGTGGAAGGGACTTGTAAAACGCCTCAGCCGAAAGCTTTGACAGCGTCCTCGGTGGAAGGATGCAGCGAAAGGATACTATCGACGCGCGTGACCGACAAAACTGTCGCAACGCGATCGTTAACAGCGGCCAGACGCAAACCGCCGCTCGCGTTTGCCAATGATCCGCGGCAACCAATCAAAATTCCAACGCCAGCGCTGTCGATAAACGAGACGCCGGCCATATCTAGGACAACCCGGCTCTTCTGCACCTTGATCAGCTCTTCCACTGTCCATTCCAAATGTTGGAGTTCGCGGCCGAGAGTCAAGCGTCCGCTTAATGTCAAGATTTCGATTCCGGATTCCGACGATCCGCGTTCCACTGTAAAAGGCATTGGTCCTCTGCTGGTTTAGCGTAGGAGCCCATCATATCAGGCCACGGCGAGCGTGAATTGTTGTAAGTCGGCGGAAGACCCGACGGGCCGCTTGAACATGGATGCAAACTGCATCGAGTTCAGAACGGCCTGCCCGCCCGCGTCGTTGGTGAAGACACAGTAGGTGGCCTCGGCCAAGCCGCGCACCGATTCGACTCGCTCTCTCCACGCGCACAATTCGGCGGGCGAATACGCGTAGCTTTTCTGGGGATTCGACGGGCGCGCGCCTTGGGCAAACTCATTCCACCACCACGCTTTGTGTTTAGAATGCAGCCGGAAATAGGCGATCGGGGAGGTGAGGAACGCCGTCGGCGGCATCGCTTTGAGGTGCGCGGGTTGGTCGAGATTACAGAAGGCTACGTGATAGTCGATCATCGTGCCGACCGCTTCAGAGGACATCCAGCTTTCGTGGCGCATTTCGGCCACGAGCGGGAACTCGTGGAATGCACGGCGGAGCGCGATGAAGTAGTCGCGGTTTTCCTTTGTGAATCGGAATGACCACGGGAACTGCATCACAAGCGCTCCGAGGCGCTTTCCACGCTTCAATTCCCGCAGGCCGGAACGGAACGCTTCGGCCGAGACGTCATCCAAGTGACGGTCATGCGTGAAGCGGCGGTGCATCCGAGCCGTGAATTTGAATCGGGGATTCGACTCGACTTTGTGCATCCACAGCCGCGCCAACTCCGGCCGGATGTCGTGCTCAAACGAGGCGCTGATTTCAACGGTGTCGAACTGGCTGGAGAGAAATTCCAGCGCGTGAAAGCCGCGTGGACGCTGGCGGGGATAGATGACGCCGTCCCAATGCGGATAGTGCCAACCCGACGGGCCGATGGCCAAGGGCGTTTCAGCCGATGCTAGGGAGAGCGGGGAGAAAGTGGATTTGACCATACGGCGCCTCGGATTCGCTTTATCTTCGCCTTCCAGTATGCGCCGTCGAATCGCCCCAGTCAAGCCCTTTCTTCGCTTTTTATTCGCTTAGGAATTTTTTTCGAGAGCGCGTAACCAAGCCGCTACAGAATTCACCTTATGTTCAATCCCCGTTACGACAGGCGGGCGCGCATCACCCCTACACCCAATCGCGCGCCCGCCTAATTCATTAACGCGCCCCTTGCGTCCCGGGTCGATTTTTGATAGAACCTCCCGCATAGGAGAGGTTCGATGAAACTCGCTTTCGCAACAATCGCCCTTGCGACGCCCGCGCTATACGCGCAAGTTACGACCGCGACGGTATACGCCATGGTCACCGATACCACCGGCGCTGTCGTCCCGGGTGCAAGCATCACGCTTCTCCACGAGGAGACGGCCGCTTCGGTAACTCGCACCACCAACGAAACCGGCGAGGCCGCGTTCGACTTCCTGCGTGTCGGGACCTATGTCGTCCGGGTTGAAGCCAACGGCTTCAAGAAGTTTGAGAACAAGGGCCTTGCACTTTCTTCCGGCCAGACAATTCGACAGAGCTTCGCGCTCGAAGTTGGCTCTCTGACCGAAACGGTGACGGTTGAGGGCGCGGCGCCGCTGGTGTCGACCGCGTCGTCCGAGCAACTGCAAACGTTCGAAGGTTTCAAAGTGACCGAGCTTCCGCTGGGGCGCCGCAATGTATCGAGCGTCTTGCGCCTGGCTTCGGGCGTCGATATCGGATCGAACCGGAACCTCCGCATCAACGGTGTTGGATCGAGCGGTACGGGCGTGAGCGTCGACGGCACCGATGCGAACTCCTATCCCGAACAGCGCGGCATGGCGCAATACGGCGCCCGTAACTACATAGACGTGATGAGCATCGACGCCGTTCAAGAGGTCCAACTCATCCGAGGCATTCTTCCGGCCGAATACGGCGGCGTTCTTGGCGGGCAGGTCAACGTCATCGCCAAGTCGGGCGCAAACACCTGGCATGGCTCGTTCTTCGAGAACTATCAATCGCACGTGCTCAACGCGCGCAATCCCTTCGTGGCGGCGCGCACGGCAACCGGTCAGGAAATCCGCAAACCGCGCATCGTCTTCAATCAATTCGGCGCGGCAGCCGGCGGGCGGATCATCCGCGACAAACTGTTTTTCTTCGGCACGTACGAGGGTTACCGCGAATCGGCGTCTCGCCGCGTGAACGGAACGGTGCCGACGCCGTCATTCCGAAGCGAAATTCAGCGCGCGCATCCATCGGCGGAAATGAAAGTGCACCTGGACATGCTGCCGCTGCCCAACGTGGCGATCAACGACGATATCGGCCGCTTCGAAACGGTGCGCAGTGTGAGAAGCCGGGAGAACCACACGATCACCAAGGCCGACTATCGCGTCACGGACTCGAGTAACCTCGCCTTCAACTACACGCGCATGCGTCCCTTCGGTCTCGATCCGAGCTACTACGTCAACGGCGCAAACGACCGCACCTTCGAATACGTCCAGGATCGCATCGCGGCAAGCTACACGCTGGGCCGGCCGCGTTGGACTTCGGAAACTCGCGTTGGCTGGAACTACTCCGACATGGCGCGGCTCGATCAATTCTTCCTCAAGAAGGACCCGAGCGGCAAGGCCGAAAAAGCCCCGTGGGACCGGAGCGTCGCCCGGTTCAGCGTCGCGGGGGTGTCGGGCTTCTCATCCGGGGCGGCCGAGATCTGGGACATGGACGGCCTCACGCTGAGCCTCGACCAAAAGATCTCGCGGCACTCGGGCAAACACTCGT
Source organism: Acidobacteriota bacterium (assembly GCA_016871135.1). Lineage (GTDB taxonomy): Bacteria > Acidobacteriota > Terriglobia > Bryobacterales > Bryobacteraceae. The sequence continues at coordinate 4,214 of VFZQ01000322.1, forward strand.
TCAAGTTCGGCAGCCGCTTCATGCACTACGGCGGCTTCCGCAGCAATCCCGAGAATCCTTCGATCGCGTTCCAGAGTAAGGCCGACTTCCTCGCCAACGTTCCCAGCGGCGTCACGCCGACATTTGGTTCGCCGTACTACTCCTCTCGCATGTGGGAGCTTGGATTCTTCGCGCAGGACGACTGGCGCATCACGCCGAAGCTGGTGCTCAACCTTGGCATCCGTTACGACTTTTATTCAAACGCGGTCGCGAAGCCGACAACCGATGTACCGGTGGGCTTCTATAACCTCTCGCCGCCGACCGACTGGAACAAGTTCGACTTCGGCGCCGCGCGCGATCCGAACAATCCGTACAATCACGATGTGTGGGCAAACCTCGGCCCACGGCTTGGCTTCGCCTACAATCCCGATGGGAAATCGAAGACCGTTATTCGCGGCGGCGCGGGCATTCTCTTCAGCCCGCAAATGCCCGGCGCAATGCGGCAGGCCGTCGCTCATCCGATCGTACCGTTCCGCGTTAGTTGGAGTCTCGCCGAAGCACGAACGCTGGGGCTAAAATTCCCCGCATATACGGACGACATGCGGGGTATCGTCGAACGCCTCAATTCGCAGACCGGTGCGCGATTCCCCTTCTCCGCGTTTAACCCCGGACTGGAGAACCCCTACTCGATGCACTTCCAGTTCAACATTCAACGGGCGCTGTCTTCCACGCTCGTTTTCGAAACAAGCTACGTGGGCGTGCGCGGTGTAAAGTTCCTTCTGCACCGGCGGGTCAATCTTCCCAATCGCCTTACGGGTATCCGTCCGAATCCGAACGTCGTATTCGGCGGGCCGTACTACGTCGATCAGTCGCAGCAGACCGTCTACAATGCGTGGCAATCGACGATTCGGAAACGCCTCACGAAAAACCTTGCCTTCGACGCTCACTACACCTGGGGCAAGGGCCTCGGCGTCACTGGCGGCGACATCGGCGCCTACTACGGCTCCGATCCCGCCATCAATCTGCAAGAGTTCAACAACCTGGGGCTTGACCGCGGACCCAATTCGGGCGATGCGCGCCAGCGCCTGCTCGCCGATTGGATTTACAACCTCCCGCGCTTTGAAGGCATGAACAAGTTTGCACGAACGGCGCTTGGCGGCTGGGAGGTCGCGGGAATCTTCAATACGCGCACCGGTGAGCCGATCACACTTACACAACCTTGCGCGTCGAACTATCACTGCCGACCCGATCATAACGGCAACGGCGTCAACCCGTACAACGCGAACTGGGAACAGGCGTCGACGACGCGCTGCGTGGTCGGCGGACGCTGTTCGCTGTTGTACTTGAACCGAAGCGCGTTCGTCGCCGTGCCGACCGATCCAACGACGCGGATCGCAGTTCGCGCGGGCAACGTGGCGAACGGGTATCTCCGCAATCCGTTGACGTGGAACGTCGATGTGGCGCTGAGCAAGAACTTCCGGATCGGCGAGCGCATGAATTTGCAGGTGCGCGCCGACATGTTCAATACGCTCAACCACGTGAATTACAACGGCCCGACCTCCGATATCACCAGCGCAACGTTTGGTGAGATCAACGGCGCCGGCGGCATGCGCGTAGCGCAGTTCAACACGCGTCTAACCTGGTAGTCATGAAGAAGAAGTTGTCGATCGCCGCCGTCGCGTTGATGGCCGTGATTCAATTTGTGCCGGCCGCGCCGCAGAAATCGAATCCGCCGTTTGACGCGGCGCGCGGATTCGAACAGGTGATGATGCCGCCTTCGGAGGTGGCTGCGATCTTGAAACGCGCCTGCTATGACTGCCATTCGAACGAAACTGTCTGGCCGGCGTATTCTTATGTCGCGCCGGTGTCGTGGCTGGTGCAGAAACACGTGGCCGACGGTCGACGTATGATGAACTTTTCCGAGTGGTTATTGCCGGCTGAAAACGAGTTCAGCGATTGGAGCGGATTTGAGAAGATTTGCACGGAGGTGAGAACCGGCAACATGCCGATGGAGGGCTATGTGAAGCTGCATCCGGCTGCGATTCTCACTGAGCAGGACAAGCAGGCGGTTTGCGGCTGGGTGGATCGAAAGATGGCGGGGCCGAAGTGATTCTTCGTCGCTACACGGAGACGCCGCGGGCGCGGAGATCGGTGAGGAGCTTGTCGTAACCGAGAAACTGTTCGGCGTCGATGCCGAACGCGCGGGCGCCTTCGACGTAGGCGGCGATGTCGTCGGTGAAGAAG
>VFZQ01000323.1 GCA_016871135.1 Acidobacteriota bacterium
TTGGCAACTCGGCGAAACCGCACGCAAGTCGCTCCGCAAGATGCGGCGGAGGAAGCGCCTTATTCCTTCGTTCTGGAAACAGGCTTCTCTTTGGCCGGAGTGACGCTATATTATGCGGGACTCAATAGTAGTGTAACCAACCGATTGGAGCGTACCGTTCGGACTCTCGTCGAAAGCCGTAACTGACACTAAGCTTCACCGTAGAGTGGAGCAAGCCCTTGAGTGGCCGCTAACTTGTTCAACTCAGCCTCTCGCTGTGACAAACGGTCTCGATCGCTTTGAGCTGCCGTAGTCTGCTTTTCGAGTTTTGGGTTCCCCATCTCAAGACGCAGACTCTCTTTATAGGCGGCGGCCAGTTGGCGGGTCACACTCTTCAATTGGTATCGTTCCACAACGGCCTGACAAAACAGGGAGTCGAATTGCCGTTCATACAGATACTTTCGTGAATTAGCGGGTGGCGCCGTAACAATGGGAGGTTCGTCTCCTTCCACGCTGGTTGATCCCGTGGCTGGGACCGACGGTGTGAGTTCTACCCGATTTGCGACATACAGCGTCGGCTCGCGGAATGGATCAAACAACTCTTTCGGTACGATGTCGTTCTCAAACGCTCGATCGGCTGCTCGCCCAAGGGCAACGAGTAGTTCTGGTGATTCGACGTTACTTGCCGTGAGCGCAGTTTCTTCAGGAATTGCTGGTATTCTTGCCATGGGACGCGGTTCCGAAATGAGCAAAAGTAGATGCTGCGCGGGGCGACGGAGGTCTCACAGATCCAGAGACTGAGTCAACATATCACACAGAATGGCCGCTTGTCATCGTTCGGACATGTTTTTCGGACATGTTTTTCCCCACCCCGCTAAACTAAAAGCATCCCCATGCGCGCCCACTACGACACCCTAGTAATAGGCGCCGGCCACGCCGGCTGCGAAGCCGCACGCGCATGCGCCCGCCTAAATCTGCGGACCGCGATGATCACCATGAACATCGACCTCATCGCGCAAATGTCCTGCAACCCCGCCATCGGCGGCATCGCAAAGGGCCACCTGGTAAGAGAGATAGACGCCCTGGGCGGCGTCATGGGCCAACTCACCGACGCCGTCGGCATCCAGTTCCGCCTCCTCAACACCTCCCGCGGCCCCGCCGTCTGGTCGCCCCGCGCGCAGTGCGACAAAAAACAGTACCGCACCCGCATGCGCGAATGGCTCGAACAGGAGCCCAATCTAAGAATCCTCCAAGCCGAGGTCGCCGAACTAGTAATCAACGACGGCCAAATCACAGGCGTAAACCTTAGGGACGGCCGATCCCTCCAGGCCGGCGCCGTCGTCATCACCACCGGAACCTTCTTGAACGGTCTCGCCCATGTCGGCGAAAACAAAACCAACTGCGGCCGCAACGGCGAAGCCCCGTCCAACCTCCTCGGCAACCAACTCCGCCAACTCAACCTCCAATGGACGCGCCTCAAAACCGGCACGCCCCCGCGCCTCGACGGCCGCTCCCTCGACTGGTCCCGCTTCGAACCCCAGTCCGGCGACCAACGCCCCACCCCCTTCTCCTTCCTCACCAAGTCCATCGACCGCCCGCAGATCCAATGCCACATCGCCTTCACCAGCGAAGCGACCCACGAAATCCTCCGCGCCAACATCCATAGGTCACCACTTTATAGTGGTGACATTGAAGGCATCGGCCCCCGCTACTGCCCCTCCATCGAAGACAAGGTCGTCAAGTTCCCCGACAAAACCCGCCACCAAATCTTCCTCGAACCCGAAGGCCTCGACACCTATGAGGTCTACGTCAACGGCATGTCGACCTCCATGCCGATCGATGTGCAGACCGCCATGATCGCGTCGATTCCCGGCCTCGAAGACGCCGAGATGATCCGCCCCGGTTACGCCATCGAATACGATGCCATCGATCCCCGCGAACTCAACCACGCCCTCGAAGTCAAGAAGGTGCGCGGCCTCTTCCTCGCCGGTCAGATCAACGGCACAAGCGGGTACGAAGAGGCGGGCTGCCAGGGCCTGATCGCGGGACTCAACGCCGCGCTCAAAGTCGGCGGCCGCGAACCCCTCGTCATCCCTCGCACCGAAGCCTACGCTGGAATCCTCGTTGATGACCTCATCACCAAAGGCGCCGACGAACCCTACCGCATGTTCACCTCCCGGGCGGAGTACCGCCTCCATCTACGTATCGACAATGCGGATGAAAGACTTACGGGAATGGGTCATAAAGCTGGTTTGGTCGACACCGCTCGATGGGACGCCTACAATCGCAAACTAGCCCAGCGCGAAAAGCTCACCGAAGCCCTCGACAAGACCCGTCTCAATCCCACCGACTTCCCCGGCCTTCCCCTCGCGCACGACGATCGCCCCTCGCTCGCCGTCTGGCTCCGCCGCCCCGAAAGTTCGATCAAGCAGATCCAAGCCTGGGCCGAAGCCGCCATCGGCGGAGCGCCCGAGTTGGGCCTCTTCGAGACCGTCGAAACGAACATCAAGTACGCCGGCTACCTCGAACAACAGCACCGACAAATCTCCCGCCTCAAGGAATCCGGCAATCGCCCGATCCCGCCCACAATTCAATACGCGAAGATCCCCGGCCTCTCCCGCGAAGTCTCGGAACGATTGGAACGAGTCCGCCCCGAGACCCTGGGCCAAGCCGCCCGAATTCCCGGGATCACGCCCGCAGCCGTCGCGATCTTGGAAATCTTCATCGCCCGCCAATGACCCTGTCCGACGAACAACGCGCCGCCATCGAACACCACTTCCAACTTCTCCTGAAGTGGAACGCCCAGATGAACCTCACGGCCATTCGTGAACCCGAAGAAATCCGCGAGCGCCATTTCAACGAATCCCTCGATCTCGCCCGCTACGTGCCCCCGAATATCATGACCATTCTCGACGTCGGATCCGGTGGCGGATTTCCCGGCCTCCCTCTCGCCATCGCGCTTCCCCATGTCCACGTGACACTCCTCGATTCCCACACGCGCAAATGTGTGTTCCTCCGGGAAGCTTCCCGCCAGTTGAAAAACGTGAAGGTCTTGAACCAGCGCCTGGAATCCACAACCGGCCAATACGACCTGATCACCGCCCGCGGCGTGGCCTGGGATCATATGTTCAAATGGCTTCCCAAACTCTCCAACCGGTTGCTGCTTCTCTCGACCGATGAAGAGTGGGCCAACATCCAAAAGAACAAATCCTGGCTCTGGCAAGAACCCATCCAGATGACCTCCGGCGACCGCCGGAAGATCCTCCAGGCAACCCGCCCACAAGATCTTGTGGTCGAGAAATAAACGGTCACAAGCCCAATCAGATCAACGATTTGGCCGGAATGTTCCACGTGGAACAATTTCGCCAGCGGCGGGAAATAATAGCCAGTAAGCCTCTTGTTATCAACAAGTTGAAGAGATTGTTCCACGTGGAACATTTTCCACCCGCCGCCATGTTAGGATCTTCTTGAGGAGCCATCCATTTGGCCAAAACAATCGCCATCGCGAACCAGAAAGGCGGCGTTGGAAAGACCACGACCGCTATCAACTTAGCCGCCTCGCTCGCCGCCAGCGAGTTCAAAGTTTTGCTTGTGGATGCCGATCCACAAGGCAATTCAACCACCGGACTCGGAATCGCCAAGTCGCCCGAAACGCCTTCGCTTTACCACGTTTTTACGAGAGAGAAGAAAGCTTCCGAAGTAATCGTTCCGACGATTTGCGAAGGACTCGATTTGCTTCCTGCCGATCGAAGTCTCGTGGGAATCAATATCGAACTCGTCAACATCGAAAACCGCGAAGCCGTCTTGAAGAACGCGCTCGCCGAAGTCGCTTCGAAGTACTCTTACGTCATAGTCGATTGCCCGCCGGCTTTGGATCTCTTGACTCTAAACGGACTCGTCGCGGCGAACTCGGTCTTGATCCCAATTCAATGTGAGTTCTTCGCGCTCGAAGGCATTTCCCAACTGATGGACACGATCGAGAGAATTAAGGAAGCCTTCCAGCACGACTTGAAAACCGAAGGAATCCTTCTAACGATGTTTGACGACCGGACCAACTTGACGCGGCAAGTTGCCCAGGACTTAAAAGACTTCTTCCAAGACGAAGTTTTCAAAACCGTCATTCCAAGGAACGTCCGGCTGGCCGAAGCGCCAAGTCATGGGAAGCCGGTTTTGCTTTACGACATCAAATCGAAAGGCGCGGAATGCTACTTGCAACTCGCGAAGGAGGTAATCGCCAATGAGCAACGCAGCGGACAGCTCTCGCAAAGTGTTGGGTAAAGGACTTGGATCGCTTTTGCCTTCGCGGCCGATCGCGCCGCCGGTTTCGCAACCGGCGGCGATGAACAAGTTGGCGATTGAAGCGCTCGCGCCAAATCCAAAACAGCCGCGCTCGACGTTCAATCAAGAAGCGCTCAATGAACTCGCCGCATCGATCAAAGAGAACGGGATCATTCAACCGATCATTGTTCGAAAGGTCGAGAACGCGTTTTATATAATCGCCGGCGAGAGACGCTGGCGAGCGGCTCACCTTGCTGGACTGAAAGAAGTCCCGATCGTTCTTCAGGATCTTTCGGAAGAACGCATTCGAGAGATCGCTTTGATCGAAAATATCCAACGCGAAGATTTGACTCCGATCGAAGTTGCCGTCGCGCTCGATAAGTTGAGCGACGAGTTGGGCTTGACGCACGACGAACTGGCTTCGCGAACGGGAAAGAACCGTGCGACGATCACGAATACAATTCGGCTGCTTCGATTGCCGGCCGAAGTCCGAGACGCGATTTCGGCGGGCTCGATTTCGATGGGCCACGCAAAAGTCCTTTTGAGCCTCGACAACGAAGAGACGATTCGGGAGCTCGCGAACCGAATCGTAAATTCCGGGATGACGGTTCGGCAATTGGAAGAGGCAATCAAACGTTTGATTGAAACGCGTGGAAGGAAAAAAGCGGAGCCGCCAGCGATCGATCCGAACGTGAAGGCCGCGATCGCGGAGATGAAAGCGCATCTCGGAACGGAAGTCCGCATTCTCGAGAAGAAGAAAGGCCGTGGGCGAATCGAGATCGATTATAAGACTGCTGAAGAGTTGGACCGAATTTATTCGGCCATCGTGGGCGAAGCGCCCGGCGTCTAACCGGAAATTTGGTGCCGGCGGTAGGACTCGAACCTACGACCTGCGGATTATGAGACCGCCGCTCTAACCACCTGAGCTACACCGGCAACAAAACCTAGAATAAACAACAACTTGCGGAACTGTCAATCTATCGGGGGGATGACTAAAACTTGGGAGGGGTGATTGAACGCGATTGAGTTTCGGGATGTCTCGAAGAGTTATCCGATTTACGAGGCGCCGAGCGATCGGTTGAAAGAGCTGCTCACGCTGAATCGCGCGCGTTATCACCGAGACTTCTGGGCATTGCGGGCGGTGTCCTTCGATGTGAAGCGCGGGGAGACGTTTTGCATCATCGGCGAGAACGGATCTGGAAAAAGTACTTTGCTCCAAATAGTAGCTGGTATCTTAAAGCCGAGTTCGGGAGACGCGGTAACCAATGGGCGCGTCGCGGCGTTGTTGGAACTGGGATCGGGGTTCAATCCGGAGTTTAGCGGGAAAGAGAACGTCTACTTAAACGCCGCGATATTGGGGTTGTCGACGGCCGAGATCGACGGACGGTATCGGGACATCGAAGCGTTCGCGGAGATCGGCGAGTTTATCGATCAGCCGGTGAAGACGTACTCGAGCGGCATGACGGTTCGGCTGGCGTTCTCCGTCGCGATCCATGTCGACCCGGATGTGTTGCTGGTGGATGAAGCGCTGGCGGTCGGCGATATTTATTTTCGGCAGCGGTGTATGCGGAAGGTCCATGAGCTGCGGCAGCGCGGGGTGACGATTTTGTTTGTGTCGCACGCGATCGGCGATGTGAAGGCGATCGGGGATCGGACGATGTGGTTGGACGGGGGATCGATCCGGGAGATCGGCGAGACGGAGGCGGTGGTTTCGAAGTATCTCGCGTATATGGTGGAGAAGGACTCGCAGTTTTTGGAGCTGGGGCGGGCGGAGGGGAAGGCGGCGCCGTCGGCGGCGTCGATGGCGCCGGAGGTGGTGACGACGATTCCGAATGTCGATCACCGGCACGGCGATGGGCGGGCGGAGATTATCGGCATCGCGGTGACGGGGCCGGATGGGCGCGGGGTGCATTTGTTGGAGCCGGGGTCGCAGATTGTGGTGCGGATTAGCGCGCGGGCGAAGGAGGCGGTGCATAGTCCGAATGTCGGGTTTATGCTGCGGAATCATCTAGGCGTGGATTTTGCTGGGACGAATACGCTGCGCGAGGGGCATCAACTGGCGGAGATGTGGCCGGGGGATACGGTGACGGTGGACTTTCA
>VFZQ01000324.1 GCA_016871135.1 Acidobacteriota bacterium
CTGGCAACATACCGCAAAGCGACGACGACTTTCATCTTTTTGGGCGGCCCGCCGCGGGCCATTGGGGCTCCCTTGCGGGGGCGCGCTAGTTTTCGTCGATCTCTTTAGCGGTGATGAGCCGCACCTTCACCTGCCCGGTTTCGTTTTCGCCAACCTTCACGGTTGCCGTGCGATCGCGGAACCGTTCCCAGAAGGCGGGGTCGGTGGTGGCGTCCGATGACTCTGTCTCTTCGAATGCCGCGACGCGGTAGGTGCCGGGGCGGAGGGAGGAGAGCGTAAAAGCCGTTGTTCCGCTGGTCAGGGTTGTGCGCTTGCGGCGCCAGTTTTCGAAGCGCAGGGGCTGGTCTTCGAGCACGGCGTAGATGGTCGTGCGGGGCGTTTCGCTGGCCTGGCCTTCGATTGTTCCGGTGATCTTCGCCGGCTTGTTCGACAACACGACTTCCAGCGGTCCGGTGGTGGTCGCGAAGTCGATGTCGAGGCCTTGTAGCGGCTGGCCGGCGGCGTAGATCTGTTTCACGATGATGCCGTCGCCGGCTTCGACGTTTAATGTCGACTGGTCGCGGGAGACGCCGTTCAAAGTGAAGAGATTGGCCTCGGTGACTTCGGCGCGGGAGCCGGGGCCGCCGAAACCCTGATCGCTGCCGAGCGACACGCGCGGCTTGTTGAAGGTGAAGGGCGGCTCGCCGTCGGCGCGGAGGCGGCCATCGACCTTGAGCGGCGCGAGGGCGGTGACGGTGACGCCATTCACGTCGGTCTGGCCGACAGTGATCGAGGTGCGGCCGGTGACTTTGGGGCCGCCGCGGTCAAATTGATTCACCACGATCTGATACTCGCCGGGGCGGATGTTTCGGAACGTAAAGCTGCCGTCGGGGCCGATGTTCGCTCCGCCGCCGCCGGGGCCACGGAAGCCGAATCCCGACGATGCTTGCGCGGCGGGGATAAGCGACAGACGAGCGGAGCGGTCGGCGGCGTTTTCGCCGGTTACTCGGCCGCTGACTTTGACGACGGTCGAGCGTTGGATGCGGATTTCGGCGGCACCGCGTTCGTCGCCGGGATTCACGCGGACGATGGCGGCGGCGTTGATATCGGTCGTCGCGGGGAAGTAGGTGGGGGCTTCGGCGGTGACGCGGCCGTCGACCTTTTCGGTGAGCAGTTCATCGCGGGAGGCGAGACGGCTGGCGAGGATGCGGTAGCCGCCGGGCGGGAGTTTAGCGATGCGGAATTCGCCTTTGTCATCGGACATGGCGGAGTACGATCCGCCCCGGCGCGTGGTGCGGACGGGGAGCACTTGGACGGAGGCGTGTTCGACGGGCTCGCCGGCTTCGTCGACGATGCGGCTGGTGATGACGGCCTGCTTCTGCATGGTCACGTCGAGACCGGTGCGGTTGTCTTCGGCGGCGAGGTCGACGGCATCACCCCAACTAGAAGCGCTCTTGCCGCGATAGGATCCTCGTACGTAACCGGCTTTTTCGGCGGTGATCCAGTACTTGCCTTTGGGCATCTCGCGGATGACGAAGGCGCCGTCGTCGCCGGTCATGGCGCGGCGGGAGCGGCCGTTGTTTCCCTCCGTCGTTGCGGTGACGACGGCACGGCGGACGGGTTCGCCGGTGGCGCCGTCGGTGACGCGGCCGGCCATGGTGGCGATGCCGGCGGGTTGCGCCTGCTGCTGCTGTTGTGGCGGACGCTGGCCGAGGGCGAGGCCCGCGGCCACGATGAATACGCTAGATTCTTGAATCAAAGATTCCAGTGATAGGACGTAAGGAAACGGGAACCGTTACGCCTTCGGCGAGAGTGACTTCGGTCGCCTTGGCGGCGAGTTTGGCGGCGTTATCGGGGTCGAGTGTGAGTTCCATGAGGTCCTGGGGCACGACGAATACCTTGTATTTGGCGGCGCGTAGGTTGGGGATTTGGAACTTGTTGTCGCGGACGGGCGCGGATTTGGTGCGGACGCCGAGGAGGACGGGCGAGAGGGGTTCGTCGTCGATTTCGATGGCGACTGCCATGAGTCTGGCGGCGCGGTCTTCGGACGATTCGACCGTGCCGTCGATACGCGCGGGTTTGTTGTGGAGGGTGATCTCGATGGGCACGGGCCCGGCGGAGAGATCGACGATCATGGAGGGTGCGGGCTGGCCGGCTTGCGTGATCGACCGCACGACCCAACCGCCGGGCGCGGTGACGTTGATGTAGTGGCGGCCGGGGGTTATGCGCTCCAAAGTGAAAGTCCCGTCGGGGCGGACTTGGCCGACTCCGCCCGCGGCAAAGTTGCCACCGACGGCGAGGAAGCCGACCTGCGCGTTGGGGGCTTTGGTATCGGGGTCGCGGCGGAGTTTGCCTTCGATTTTGAGGAAGGGCCGGAGGGCGAGGGCGATGTCGTCGAGATCGGTTTGGCCAACGCGGAGACGGCTGGTGGCGACGGAGTGTTGGGTGGTGGCGGTGAGGATGTATTCGCCGGGGCGAACGGAGTCGAGGACAAATCGTCCGGAGGCTTGGGGATTGACGGAGGTGGAGCTATGGCGGGCGCCGGCGCTGGCGTCGCCACGGGGATCGACTGGCTGGACGTTGACTTGTACGTAGTCTTCCTTTCCGATCTCGCCCGACACGGTTCCGCTGATTCGCACGACGGTGGTTCGTTGGAGGCGGATGTCGACGCCGGCGCGATCCTCGCCGGGGCCGACGCGGATTTCGGCGGCTTGCGAGGGCTCGGTGGCGCTGGGGTAGTAGGTCGGCGAGTAGACCTGGCGCTGGCCGGATGAGGGATCGAGGGTCGCGGCGCCCATGCGGCCGCCAATGACGAGGATGCGATAGTTGCCGGCGGGGAGTTTGGCGATGCGAAACTCGCCGCGGTCGTCGGTTTGGACGCCGGGACCGCCGAAGGCTTGGCGGCCGCGTTTCATGCCAAGGACTTGGACGTGGGCTTGTTCGACGGGTTCGCCGTCGGCATCGAGGACGCGGCCTCGGATGACGGCTTGGGGGGTGAGGACGATGTCTTTGCCTGTGGTGGTTTCGCCGGGTTTTACGTCTTGGACTTCGTTGCGGGTGGGGTCGGAGGTGTAGCCGGGGCGGTCGGCGGTGACGGAGTAGCGCCCGGCGGGGAGGGCGGGGAAGTGGAAGACGCCTTCCTCGTTGGTGCGGGTTTCGAGATGGGTGGATTGGGTCTGGGTGTTGAGGCGATAGGCTACGATGCGCGCGCGGGGGATGGGCGCTTTGGTCAGCGAGTCGACGACCTTGCCAGTGAGGGCGGCTGGAGACTGCGCGGCGGCAATGAGCACGGCCACGCTACAGTGAAAGAGCAGTGCAATACCCTCTCCTCGATACCTTGCACGACTTCGTCCGCGAAGGAATGTGCACGCGCCGGCGGCATCCGGAGCACCCGATTTGGATCTACAACTACAGCCAGAGGGCACAGTTTGAGTTTAGCGCCGAATCGTGGCCGGAGGCGCTGCGGGATGCGCGCGGGTTGGTGCTGGATGAAGAAGGGCACATCGTTGCGCGGGGATTGAAGAAGTTTTTCAACTTAAGCCAGCTGGTGACGCCGCCGAGCGGGCCCGCGGAATTTTTCGAAAAAGCGGATGGAAGTCTGATACTTCTGTTTAGTTATGAAGGCCAGCGGGTGGTCTCGACGCGCGGTGCTTTCGATTCGCCGCAGTCGCAGTGGGCCTCGGAACTTATCGCGGAGAAGTATGGCGAGTTAGTGCCGCCTTCCGGCGTGACTTACTGCCTGGAGGCGATTTATCCGGGGAATCGGATTGTGGTGGACTATGGCGGGCTGTCGGAGTTGGTGCTGTTGGCGGCGATAGATGCGTCGACTGGCACGGATGCGGATCATGCCCTGACGGAGTTACAGGGGCACTTTCGTTCGGCGCGGTTTTACGGGGTGTTGCCGCCGGGGGAGATACCGGTGGTTGAAGGCGAGGGATTCGTGCTGCGGTGGTCCGATGGCACGCGGGCGAAGGTCAAGCTGGACGAGTATGTGCGAATGCATCGAATGATTTATGGCACGTCGTCGAAGACTGTTTGGGCGATGCTGCGGGCGGGGGAGCGCCCGGAGGCGGCGACCGAGGGGTTGCCCGTGGGGATCGTCGAATGGGTGGCGCGATGCGCCGAGGAATTGCGGGGGGAGTTCGACCGGCGGCGGCGGGGGTTTGAAGCGCGGTATGCCGAGGCGGTGTCGAAGGGTTTGACGACGGCGACGCGGGCGGAGTTCGCCGCATGGGCGAAGACGCAGGAGCACGCGAAGGTGTATTTCATGCTGCTCGATGGCAAGGCGATCGACGATTTACTGTGGCGGATCATCGAGCCGGAGTTTTACCGCCCGAAGTGGGCCGAGGAGTTGGAATAACCCGTTGTGGTGGATTTCAACCAGTCCGGTTGCGTTGTAAAGCGTTGATTCCGAGTGGCTTATGATTTGGCTCGTCACTTGCACTGTTTGGAGTGGGAGCAAACCACCATGAAACGCACCTACCTCGCAGCAGTTGGACTGGCTCTGGCGATCGCGAACCCGTTGAGCGCGCAGAGTGCCGAAGATTCCGGACGGGGCGTCGCCCGGCTGAGCTTGATCGGCGGGGACGTCTCGGTACGCCGGGGCGACACCGGCGAATGGGTCGCCGCGGCGGTGAATGCGCCGGTGCTGGCCGATGACCGGGTATTGACCGGCGTTGGCTCGCGGGCGGAGGTGCAGTTCGATTACGCCAACTTCGCGCGGTTGTCGGCGGACACGGAACTGCGCATGGCGGATTTGGAAAACCGGAAGTACCTGGTGCGTCTGGCGCGCGGGACGATGGTATATCGGATTTTGCGGAATCAGGAAGCCGATGCGGAGATCAGCACGCCGTCGATTGCGATCCGGCCGTTGAAGAAGGGCATGTACCGGGTGAGCGTGCTGGAGGACGGCACGACGGAGGTAATCGTGCGATCGGGCGAAGCGGAGATCTATTCGCTGCGCGGTACGCAGAAATTGCGCTCGGGGCGCACGCTGTTGGCGCGCGGGAATTCGAGCGACCCCGAATTTCAGATTGTCGATTCGCGCGTGAATGATGATTTCGACCGCTGGAGCGATAGCCGCGACCGGCAGTTAGAAAAGTCGCAGAGTTACTCCTATGTTAGCCGCGACATTTATGGCGCGGAGGACTTAGACGGGCACGGACGTTGGGTAAGTACGCCGGAGTACGGGAGTGTCTGGGTACCTTACTCGAGCGACGGTTGGGCGCCGTATCGGAACGGGCGGTGGACGTGGGTGGATTACTACGGCTGGAATTGGGTCAGTTACGATCCGTGGGGCTGGGCGCCGTATCACTACGGGCGATGGATGTTCCGCGCGAACGTGGGCTGGTGCTGGTGGCCCGGTTACATCAACCGCCGTCATTATTGGAGCCCGGCGCAGGTTGCCTTCTTCGGCTGGGGCGGATGGGGAGGCGGTTTCAGCGTTGGTGTCGGTTTCGGGAATTGGGGCTGGGTGCCGCTGGCGCCGTATGAAACTTACTATCCGTGGTACGGCGGCGGTTACTACGGCGGTTTCCGCAACCGGACCGTAAACAACGTCACGATCATCAATAACACGAACATAACGAATATCTACCGCAACGCGCGGGTGGATAACGCGATTACGGCGGTTAACGGAAGCGACTTCGGGCGCGGTTCGGTGAATCATGTGAGATACAACCGAAGCGATATCGAATCGGCGTCACAGGTTCGAGGCCAGTTGCCGCTGGTTCCCGATGCGTCGTCAACGCGGCTGAGCGATCGGGAGTCTCGCGTGGCCGAAGGGCGCGGGGCAACGCGGTCCGACGACCGTTTCTTTGCAACGCGGCAGGCGACGCGCGCCGACCGGGTTCCGTTTGAGACGCAGCGCGCGGCGTTGACCGAGACGAACCGTCGCACCTTCGGCGACGCGGCGGCTGGTCGCGGCGGTGAAGTAGCCGGCGGGCGCGGTGGAGACGCCACTCCTGGACGCGGCGGCGCGCCGGAGGGCGGCCGTGGAGCGAGTGACGTTGGCCGTGGTTCAGACGGCTTCGGCCGCAGGGGCGGGGAAGCGACGGCGTCAGAGAGCCGTGGTTCGCGGACGGCCGATTCGGTCGGGCGCGGTGGCGACACCACCAATACCGAAGGCCGTGGCGGCTGGCGCCGGTTCGGCGACTCCGCCGATGCGGGCGGCCGTGGCGCGCGGACTTCCGAGCCCACCCGTGGCAACGCGGACAGCATTGGCCGTGGCGGCGCGGAAGCGACTGGCGAAGGCCGTGGCGGCTGGCGGCGGTTCGGCGATTCGGCCGGGAACTCTGAGACCCGTTCGAACGATTCGTTTGGCCGTGGCTCGCGGAGTTCGGAACCTTCGCGCGGCAACAACGATAACAGCGGGTGG
>VFZQ01000325.1 GCA_016871135.1 Acidobacteriota bacterium
TGAATGATCATCGCGGCCAGCGACTTGATGTCCTCAATACCCGTGCGGCGCACAAGTTGCTGAAACGCCTTGCTGCGGTCCTGCCCGGCTTTAACCTGCATGACGACCGTGAAGAATTCGCCGGACAGTTCGGGGTAGATGAACTGCATCTCCTCGCACACGCGGGTGAGCGCTTGATCGAGCGCTAGGCCGGTTCCGAGGACAATGCCGAGCAGGTCGACCGTATCCGGCAACGCCTCTTGCAGCTTGGCGCGATACCGCTTCATCAAACGATACAACACCTGCTTCGGGAGCAACCAGCCGAGCAGAAACGCGGGCGCCAATCCAAGCGCTTTCGAAAACAGCGGCTTCCCTTCCTCCTGAACGATCCACGAACCGACAAGCAGAAACAGCAAGAACGCCAAGTTGAACATGGCGAACAGCGCCAACGCCTCGCGCTTACGGAAACCGGCTTGGCGCAACAACTGCTCGCTCTCTTCGAGAACGCTATCGACGCCGGGGATCAGCGCGACGAAGTACAAGAACGAATTCAGGAATCCGCCGCCGAGCTTGCGTTTGGCCTCGCGGGAGCCGCCCTGTTTTCGATTGGCCATTAATTCATCGAGGCGATCGTCGAGCGGATTCTCCTGCGGCTGCAAGAGTTGGATGGCGCTCCAACCCATCGCGGCGAGCGCAGCAAACATGAGGATGAAGAAGAGAATCGCCATAGATTAGATCTTCGGATTGGAGAGCTTACGGATGACGAGAATGCCGAGGCATTCCGAGCAGACGGCGTAGATGAAGAACATGCTGCCGACTTCGTCGTTGACGAGAATGTCGATGTACTCGGGCTTCATAAACCAGAGCACGAGACCGAACATGATCGGCATGCCGCACAACAAGGCCGCCGACCAGCGCTGCTGCGCGGTTCCGGCTTTTAGTTTCTCGCGTAGGGCAAGGCGCTCGCGCACCAGCAGCGCAAGGTTCTCGAGAACGGCCACCATGTTCGCGCCGGTTTGACGCTGGAGGATAAGGCCCGTGATGAAAAACTTCAAATCGATCAGCGGGATTCGCTGGCCGAGATTGTGAAGCGCGGCGTCGAGCGTGGAACCAAGCGCCATTTCTTCCATCAATTTCTTGAACTCCTGGCGCACGGGGTCGGGCGACTCGGTGCCGATCGTTTCGAGACCCGACTGAATATTGTGGCCCGCTTTCATCGATCGATTGAACAGATCGATTGCGTCGGGCAATTGCGTTTCGAACTTAGCCAGGCGCGCGGCACGCTTGCGCATGATCAGCCCGAGCGGGATCGCGGCGACCAGTGCGGCGAACAGGACTCGGATCGCGAGCAGCGGGATGAACAGCGAGAACACAAGGAACATGCCGATGAATAGCAGAGCGGTGATGCCGAGCACATCTGCGGCGCGATAACGCAGGTCGGCTTGATTGATGTAGGGCTGCAACCGGCCGAGTGTTCCGCCCCAGGTGAGTAACTCGCCGAGCCACGCGAATGTGCCGCGTTCTTCGCGGCGAAGAAGGTCGGCGCGCTCGCGGCGGCGCTCGCCGCTGGCGCGCGAGCGGAGTTCCCGCAAGCGCTGTTGCAACGTTCCGGCCGAGGCTTGTTCGGGTACAGAGAAGACGTAGTAGCTGGCGGCGAAGAAGGCCGCGCCGAAGATTGCGAAGGCAACGAAGAAGAAGCCGAGCACTAGTCAGCCACCTCCTGCACTTCGCTGTAGATCGCGTCGTCGAGATGGACGCCGTAGGCGCGTATGCGGTCGGCACAGATCGGCTTGTACCCGGTGGCGCGGAATTTGCCTAGGGCGCGTCCGCCGGCGCTGATGCCTTCGCGTTCGAATTGGAAGATGTCTTCGATGGCCATCATGTCACCATCGACGCCGGTGACTTCGCTGATGCTGACAACCTTGCGGGTGCCATCGGTCAGGCGCGCGCAGTGGACCACGAGATTCACGGCGCTGGCGAGCATCTGGCGGATGACGCGGTCGGGGATCGAAGAACTCGCCATCATGACCATGGTCTCGAGACGCGAGAAGGCGTCGCGGCCTGTGTTGGCGTGCGTTGTTGTCATCGATCCGTCGTGGCCGGTGTTCATGGCCTGCATCATGTCCATGGCTTCGGCGCCCCGGCACTCGCCAATGATAATGCGGTCGGGGCGCATGCGGAGGGCATTGATGACGAGATCGCGCTGAGAGATGGCGCCGGCGCCTTCAATGTTCATCGGGCGCGTTTCCAGGCGCACGACGTGATCCTGCTGCATTTGTAACTCGGCGGTGTCTTCGATGGTGACGACGCGCTCTTCGTCGCGAATGAACCGCGAGAGCGTGTTCAGCATGGTCGTCTTGCCCGAACCCGAACCGCCCGAGACGACAATATTCAGACGGGCCTTGACGGCGCCGGCGAGAAACTCGATCATGCCGGGCGTAAAGGTCTCCAGCCGAAGAAGATCGTCAACGGTCAGCAGTTTCTTGCCAAACCGGCGGATGGACATCACGGGCCCGGTCAACGATAGCGGCGGAATGACCGCGCAAACACGGCTGCCGTCGCCGAGGCGCGCGTCGACGATCGGCGAGGAGTCGTCGATCCGGCGGCCAATGTTGGAAACAATCCGATCGATGATCGTTCGAACGTGGGCGGTATCCTTAAAGCGCACGCTGGTCTCGACGACCTTGCCGTTGCGTTCGACGTAGACCGAATCGGGTCCATTAACCAAGATGTCGCTAATGGTCAGGTCCTTCATCAGGGCTTCGAGCGGCCCCAGGCCGTAGACTTCGTCGAGGACTTCTTCGATCAGACGGTCGCGCTCGCCCGCGTTGAGCGGGATACCTTCGTCGCGGACAATGCGCTCAATGTTGACGCCGAGGGTCTCGCGCACGCCGTCCTTGTTAAGGCCGCGCAACTGCTCCGGGGTAAGCGTCGTGAGCAGTTTAGCGTGGATCCGCGTCTTGATGCCGAACCATCGGTCGGCGCCAGCGGCTGGGCGTGGAGTCGCGCGGGTGGACATGAACGATTACGCGGTCTGCGCCAACTCCTTTTTCACGCCGGTGGCTTTGTCGGCGAAAGCGCGGAGAACGCGATCCATGTCGGGGAATGCCTGGCGGTCGGTGACAAGGGGACGCGCGCGGTTGATGCTGGCCAGCATCGCCGCCGAATCGGGGATGCCGTAGAAGACGGGCTGGTTCAGCGTTTGCTGTACCTGTTCGAGCGACGCCACCTGCGAGCCGGGTTTCTTCTGATAGCGATTGATGACAATCTTAATTTGATCGGCGGTGAAGCCGAGGCGCATCAGGTAACTCAGGTATCGCTGGGTGTTTCGGATCGCTGGGAATTCCTGCGTCGTGACGAGGAAGATCGCCGAGGACACTTGAAGCGCCGCGAGGGTGAGTTCGTTCGACAAGTCGCAGCCGGCGTCGAGGACGATCAACTCGTATTTTTCGACGAGGAACGTCGTAAACTCGCGCAGCATCGAATCACTGAAGGCGGTGCGCGGCTGTTCGAGCGAGTCGGGCGGACCGACGAGCAGGAAGCCGGTAGCGTCGCGGGTTACGAATCCTTCGAACAGCGACTGGTCGAGGCGATCGAGATTTTCTCCAACTTCGACGAGCGTGTATTGCGGCGCGGCGCCAACTTGCATCGCCACATCGTTCGATGTCCAATCCAGGTCGAGCAGTACGGTTTGTTTCTTGCGCTGCGCCTGAATGGTCGCGAAGTTGACGGCGAGCGCCGTAGTGCCGACGCCGCCTTTGGCGCCGAGGAACGTGTATACGCGGCCTAACTGACTGCCGCCAGTGATAGCGCGGCGGGGCGTGCGTTCGAGCCGCGTCAGAGCGTCGCGGAGATCGCTGCGCTTGAGCGGCATCGTGAGATAGTCGTTCGCGCCGCTGCGAATCGTCAGCAGGATGCTTTCGCCGTCTTCGGAGTAGTCGCAAACGATGACGTAGAGATCGGGCACGGCTTGCTTTAGTTTTTCGAGCGCCTTGATGCCATTAACCGGATCGGCGGAGATGTCGAGAAACAGCGCGGCGTCCGGGTGCCGGTCGACGTCTTGCAGGACGCGGATGTAGAGGTTCGCGGAGACTTCCGGATACTCGCCGACGATGCGCGCATTGGGCGTGTTGGCGGTGGTATCGCGGACCAGGTCGCGGACCTGGTCGTCGGCGGAAGCGATTAATAACGTAAAGGACATTCGCTGGTTCTCTTTTCGGTTAAGGCAGACACTCCCCGGCATCCGGGTCGCAGCCCGCGCTTTCGATCGGCAGGGACGTAAGAAACTCGGGCATCTGGACGGGCGGAAGGCCGAGGTAACTCATAAAGTGGCGGAACTGGTAACCGGTGATGCGGATGCTGACGGCGTCGGGAATACAATCCGTGCTGCACTGGCTGCCGTCGCATTGGAAATCTTCAAGAGCGCCCGACTCTACGTTGCGCGTGTAGTAGTTAATGGTGATGTCGGCGGTGCCGCCGGCGAACTCCTGTTGATCCATGTGTACGGGAACATGCGTGCGCATCCAGTTGCGGACGTTTTCGCCGCCCTGATAACAGTGGGTGGCGGCGTAGCGCGCGCCTTCGCGCGTCCACTCCACCGCGGAGTGCCAGGTCCAGAGCAGTTGCGCCGTAAAGATAATCATGAAAGTCAGCGGGAAGACCACGCCGGCCGAGGTCAGCACGAACTCGACCGAAGCCTGTCCTCGTTGATTAAAGCGAGCCATAGGGCACCCTCACCACCGGACGCAGAAGGAACGTTTCATTAGGGAAAAACGGAATATTGGTGCGAACCGAATAGCCGTCGGGAATTGTGACGACAACAAAATCGGGTCCGCGGCCGCCTTGGCCGATATCGCAACCGGTCGAGGAGCAATCGCATTCGCCGAGTTGGGGGTTGTCGGTGGCGATGCGTTCGAGACGGACCGTGATGAGATCGGGCGTGAGATTAGCGAGTATCAGATCGCCCGCCGTATCGCCGACACCGCGTGTCGCGAGATTCTTGGCGTCGGTCACTATGGGGTCGCCCTCGTCGCAAAAGTTCACGCCGGTTTGCGAAGAGGCGTAGCGAGCCGTGGTGTAGAGAATCTTCTGGAGCGTGTAGTAGGTCCAGGTAATGCGTGCGAACTCGATCGTACCCCACAACAGCATGGCCATGATCGGGATGAAGAGAACAGCTTCAAACAGGGAGGCTCCGGACTGGCGCGCGCGTCTCATTGATGCAGCACCACCTTCCCGGGACCTGTCGCCAGAGTGCAGCCGTCGATGCGGCCGGCGCGCAATGGCATAACAGAACCGAGATACAGCGCTTGAAAGCGGCCGTTAGTATCGTTGGAATTCAGCGTGACGTCGCCGACGGCGGGTTCGAGCAGGAATTGGCGGTAGCCGAGGATCGGCATTGTCGCGGTCGAAGCAATCTCAACGATGGCGACGGTGATGATGCGGCGATTGTTGCCGGTGTAGGCGGCGTAGTCGTCAAGTTCGGCGACATCGGTATCCTGCGGCGCGGCGCCGAGAACTGTATCCGTTTCGGCGACGGCGTTGCAGGCGGCGGGCACAGTCGACGAATCGAACCGCGCGGCAAGTCCGCACAGGAAAGAACGAACGGGAGTGGACACCTGATTCTGATTGCAGTTATTTGGCGTGGCGTTCGTCCAGATGGTCTCTTCGGCATTCACACGCGTGCAGGCGTAGGTTGGATCCGTACCAGGCGCCATGCCAAGAGACCCTTGTCGAAAGGCCTGCGTCTGCTCATCGGCGAGGATGGTGGCCGACTCGTTGTACTTGTTCAGCAGCACGTAGGGCACGCGCTGCGTTCCGGCCAATCCGGCCGGCGTTGGCCCGCCGTTGCAGAGATAGCCCATCGTGTAACGGGTGCCGGCGACAAAGCCAAAATTAACTGTATCGTCGATCGATATAGCCTGTAGAGCGATCGGCTCAATGCCGCATGCCTGACAGACGGGCGCGCTGACGCCGGCGACGGCTTCGGCGACGAGATTCAACCGGCCTTCTTGCGCGAGGGAGAGAAACCGCCAAAAAACGAGAGGCGCTTCGCCGCGAACGGTGACCTTCACGTGGCGCGCGGTGGACGAACCTGCTTCACCGCCGGTCGCGCCTTCGGCGCCGGTGGCGGCAGAAGCGGTGTCGTAATAGGTGAACTGTGGCGCTTCGCTGTTCAGGTTGCCGTTCGATTCGCTGATCGTACCGCCGCCGAAATCGTACATGTTGCCGCGGCCGTTGGCGGTGGTAATCGCGTAGTTGGCAGCGGTGGTGGCGTTTTCGATGGCGGCGTCGGTCATGATCAAGCGCGCGGCGGCGGCTTGCGCCATGGAGTTGGCGGCGAGCTTTAGGTCGTGGCGCGCGCTGTACATGCGGCCG
>VFZQ01000326.1 GCA_016871135.1 Acidobacteriota bacterium
GGCGATATGTTCAGCGAGTGGGAGAAGGAGATCGGCAACATGGGCAACGCCGATCTCAAGCGAAAGAGCGGTACGTTGATGAAGGCCACGCGCACGCGGTACGCGGATTTGATTCGGAAGATGAAGGCTGTCGATGCGAAGGCGAAGCCTGTTTTAAAGGCATTCGAAGATCAGGTACTGTTCATCAAACACAACCTCAACGCCGAGGCAATTACGTCGTTGAAGACGACGATGGGCAAGATGGATGTCGAAGTCAATGCGCTAATGAAAGACATCGAAGCGTCGACCAGAGAGGCCGATGAGTTTATCGCTTCGCTGCCGCAGGGTTCTTAGAGGGCAGGCGCGCGCCGATTTCCTTGCGCCACGCGTGCAGTTTATCTCGTAGCGCACGGGCACGGGCAGGATCGTCGCTGGCGCGATCGCGCGATTCGCCGGGATCGTCGCGCAGGTTGTACATCTCGACATGATCGTCTTCGAAGTACTCGAGCAGCTTCCAGTCGCCGCTGCGGATCATCGATACGGGCGAGGTGGTCGCGTAATAGTGCGGGTAGTGGAAGAAGAGATCGCGCACGGGAAGTTCGGCTTTCGGATTCTTGAGTAACGGCACGATGCTGACGCCATCGATCGATGTCCCGCCGAGGCCGGCGATTTCCATGAGCGTCGCAAAGAAGTCGCAGGAGATGACGGGTGTGTCGCAGACTCCGGCGGCGGGCGTAACGCCGGGCCATCGAATCAGAAAGGGCACGCGCACTCCACCCTCGTAGAGAGAGCCTTTGCCGGAACGCAGCGGCGCGTTGGTGGTCACCGCCTGGCCGTTGTATTTTTCGGTAAAGCCGCCGTTGTCGGAGAAGAAAACGACGACGGTGTTTTTCGCGAGACCGCGCTTTTCGAGGTACGTCATCACACGGCCGAAGTCTTCGCTCAAGCTGCGGATCATGCCGGCGTATTCGGCGTTCTGGTGTTTGTATTCGGGCTTCCGCTTCTTTTCAAAGTAGGCTTTGTAGGTGGGTTTGCTTTCGATGGGCGTGTGCGGATTGTGGAACCACAGATTCAAGAAAAAGGGCGATGCGCCGAAGGCATCGATCTCGCGAATGGCGGCCGTTGCAAAGGCGTCGGTAAGGTAGTCGCCGTCCTTGCCTTGGCCGAGGCCGGGCACAAAACGGTATTCGCCGCCGAAGCGTTGCGTGCCTTTGTAGGGATAGAAGAATGTTTGCGGCGCGCCCCAGTGGGTACCGCCGACGTTGACGTCGAAGCCCTGTGATTCCGGGCCATGCGAGGTTGTGCCGAGATGCCACTTGCCGATATGCGCGGTGCGATAACCGGCTTGCTTGAAGCGTTCGGCGAGTGTGACTTCGGCGTGTGGGACGTGGTCTTCGGAGTCGGCGGGGAACAGCGCGCGATTGGTGACCTTGCGCAGCGCGCCCTCGTGCCAGATGGTCATGCCGAGGCGAGCGGGATGTTTGCCGGTCATGATCGACGCGCGGGTGGGCGAACAAATCGGCGCGGCGGCGTAGGCTTGCGTGAAGCGCAGAGCGGTCTTGGCGAAGGCGTCGATTTCGGGCGTTTCGTGGAGGTCGGCGCCATAGACGGGGAGGTCGGCCCAGCCGAGGTCGTCGGCAAGGACGAAGATGAAGTTGAGGCGGGGCTCGCGGGTTTGAGCGAGCGCGCCAAGAAGCCAGTCGCGGCGGGTCATTGGTGAATATTGTAATGCGTGAGGGGGCGTGGTGGCGGCCGGAGCGACGGCACTCGGGAGGTGCGATCTTTCGTCAGTGCTTGCGGCTTAAGGGGCATCTGCCGGAGGCGCCAGGGAAGGATGGGCGTATTGTCCGAATTGAACGGTGAGGGGCGTTGATCGTGCTTTGTCGGCACGAAACGGCCGTCAGCAGGAGCCGACCGAAATGTTTTCCTGCGATTCCGTAAGCGGGAGGAAGGGGTTCTTTTGGTGCATGCCGCCGACAGTTCTAGGACAGGGAATCGGGATATTCAGATCGCGTCCACCCAAAGCTCTTGGCAAGGTACGGAAGCCTTAACTTTGCGGGGCGGGCGGCGCAACCGCGCGAGGGCTGAATACCAATCTCCCCTACACTGCCGACTTCCCAGGAGCTATGGGAGCGCGAGTATTTTCGAACTCCCGCGCGACGCTCGCCTCGAGGGCTGCTTGATCGAGTTCCGCCGCAGGAGCCACGCACCACGAGTTTTCTCCGAAGAGCTGGCCGGGGCAGGTCCGCCTGTCGCTGTTACGGCGAGCCTCAATCCCTCAGGCGTGCGCGTACTGTCCCTCGCCCTTGGCAACATGGTCGCTATTGAGCTCGACCAAGTAGATCGGGGTGCCGTCCGGGTCGGCAAAGAAGGCGAACGCCCCAGCCTTGTCCCTCGAGACGGCGCCGAAGAACTGCACGCCCTTCTGCTCCAGCTTGCGCACAGCTTCATCGATGGAACCGGAGATCTCCAGACCAATCGACATCGAACCTCGCAGCCCGGCTGGAGCTTGCGCCGACGCGGGATGCAATCCGATCGTCAACCCCTTGCCGGCGTGAATCGCCGCGAACTGCTCGCCAAACCTGTATGCCAACTTCAAACCGAGGGTGTCGGCGTAGAAGTCGATGGATCGCTGAATGCTGGACACATAAATCGTTACGTTTCCGCCACTGTACATGAATTACTGCCTCCCGAATCAACAGGATGCCACCACCGCGCAAACGCCCGCAAGGGCCATTTATCATCGTAGAGAGGTCCATTTTGAAACGCCGGAGTCTAGACTGCCTTGGCAAGATCGCCCTCAGCGAGGGTCGCGGCCCGCTCACCCTTCGGATCTCGCAAGCCATCGCCGAGCAGATTATCAGCGGTCAACTGCCGCCTGGATCAAGGCTGCCTTCCTCACGTGAACTGGCCTCGCGCTTAGGAGTCTCTCGAAACACAGCCGTCTCAGCATACGATGAACTTTCGGCTATGGGCATGGTCGAGGGCAAGGTCGGATGCGGCACGACGGTCATGCGCCGGCCTCACATTTTGAAACAGGCCTAGTTGGCTGCGCTGCTGCGAAGCTCTGCCTACCCTGGGCGTCGAAAGGCCCTACAGGCTCCAGACCGGGTTCCCCTGTTTCTCTACACTCCAATCGGCGGCTAACCAAACGTTGGCCCGTCGTATCGATCGGATGGAGGCCTTGCGACACGAGTAACAGTCCCAACCCTGCTGGGTGCAGCCCAAACTCACCGTGAACAAGGTCTACGGAAGCCCGGCGTGCACACCGCTTCAACCGGCGAACCATTGACGTGGCACGGTTTTCTGGTGCTCCTGCGAATCGCCCACGATCAAACGCCTGAGCGTAAAGCGGTTCCTGTCCCGAAACTTACCCCTTTCGGTACGATCACACATCAGGGCGAAAAGGTGGTCCCGAAACCGCAACGCCGCGCAGTCTCCCCGAGAGTCGCGGAGTGTCGAGCCATCGGGCTGAAAGACCTGGAAGATCGACCTGGGCGTTGGGACGAGGTGCACCCCTTGCGCTTCTACATATCGCGGTGTATATGTAGAAGTCGGAGGCATCACACGTGAGTGCACCAAAATCGGATCTGCCGCAGGGGACGCTGGACCTTCTGATCCTGAAGATCGCCGGGCTGGGTCCGGTGCATGGGTACGCGATCGCGCAGCGGTTGGAGCAAGTCACCTCCGATGTGGTTCAGGTGCCGCAGGGATCGCTGTACCCCGCGCTGCACCGGTTGGAAAAGCGCGGGTATTTGAAGGCCGATTGGCGAGTGACCGAGAGCGGGCGCGAGGCCAAATTTTATTCGCTCACGCGCAAGGGCCGCATGCAGCTGGACTCCGAAACCGCGGGATGGCTGCGTTTGGCCGAGGCCGTCGGCGTGGTGCTGCAACTGAAGAAGGGAGTCTCCGAATGATTTGGCGGAAGCGGCGGGAGAGCGATCTGGAGTGCGAGCTGCGGTTTCATTTGGAAGAGCGCGCCGCCGATTTGATGGCGCGGGGCGCGACGCGAGAAGAGGCGATGCGACGCGCTTGCATCGAACTCGGCGGCGTGGAGCAGGTGCGCGAGGGGTGTCGAGACGTACGGCCGTTTCACTGGTTGGAGCGAGTATTCGCTGAAACGATTCTTGCGATTCGCGGCATGCGGAGGAATCCGTTGTCGACACTGGCCGTCGTCCTGACGATCGCTGTTTGCGTGGCGGTAAACACAGCAGTCTTCACGGTCGTCGATTCGCTGCTGCTGCGGCCGCTGCCGTTCGCGGACGCGGATCAGTTGATTACGATGGAGAACCTTTACCCGCACGCGGGAGTGACCGAACAGGACGGCGGCGCCGCCTCGGGAGACCTGTTCGATCGCACGGGCCAAATGCCCGCGGTCGCGGAACATGCGCTGTACCGATTCTTCGCTTTTCCGGTGGATCTAGGCGGCGTCCCGGTCCAAGTTCGAGGGATCGGCGTTTCTCCGGGATTTTTGCCGCTGCTGCGCGTTCGGCCTTCGGAAGGCCGTTTGTTCCATTCCGACGAAAGCGATCCCGGCAAAGGAAACGTTGTTATGTTGACAGCGGGGTTCGCCCGCGAATTGTTTGGCGACCAGCCCGCCACCGGCAAGACCATTCGGCTGGGCAATTGCGAGTGCCTGATCGTCGGTGTGCTTCCGGCGAGCTTTCGATTCGTAACTCCGGAACTCCAATACCTGATCCCGCTCGCGCTCGGAGTGAATGAGAAGCGGAGCCGGCACTCCAACAACTACGGGTACGTGGCGCGCCTGAGGCCGGGTGCGACGATTGCGCAGGCGCAGTCGCAGTTGGACGCGATCAATGCGCGAATTACCGAGTCGCTGCCGGAACTGCGGGAACTGCTGACGAACGCGGGCTTTTACACACGTGTAACTCCGCTGCAAGACTGGCTGATGCGGCACGTGAGGCCGAGCCTGCAACTATTGTGGGTTGGCGCGGCGCTGGTGCTGGTGATCGGCGCGGTGAATGTCGCGGGGTTGGCGCTGGCGCGGGCAAGCGCGCGGGTGCGAGAGACGGCGACGCGGGTAGCGCTCGGCGGAACACGGCGAGACATCGTCGTCCATTGCCTGCTTGAGAATCTGCTGCCGGCGGCGGTTGGCGCGGGGATCGGCGCGGTCGGCGGCTGGCTGGCGCTGGGTGCATTGAACAGTGCGCTGTTGCCCGGCGCCGCCGCGATTGAGATGTCGGGAGTCGTTGTGGCGTATGCCTGTGCAGGGGCGCTGTGCAGCGGGATCGCCGCGGGGCTTGCGGCCGCGATGCCCGCGCGGAGGTTGCAGTTGTCGGCGGCAATCGCCGATGGCGGGCGCGGCGGGACTTCGAGATTTTCCTTTTCGAGGCGCCTGCTCGTCGTCGTGCAGATCGGACTGGCGTTCGTTTTGTTCAATGGCGCGGCGTTGTTGACGGCGACGCTGCGCGAGTTGGGCCGGGTCGATCCGGGCTATCGTTTGACGGAGGTCATGACCGCCTCCACGTATGCAAACAGCGCCGGTTTCCAGGTGTCGATCGAGCGCGCGCGTACGGCGATGGCGGCGATTCCGGGCGTGGCCTCGGTGTCGGCTGGATCGGAGGCGCCGCTGTCGGCGGGCTTCGACGACAACGTCGTGATTGCGGAGGGCTACACGATGAAGCAGGGCGAGTCGGCGATTTCGCCGATTCGATTGCACGTCATGCCAGGCTACTTTGAAACGCTTGGCATTCGGTTAGTGAGCGGGCGCACGTTCGATGAGCGCGACACAGAGCAATCGCCCGCCGTCGTCGTGGTCGATGAGCGGCTGGCGCAGCGATTCTGGCCCGGGCAGAACGCGGTCGGTCGAAAGCTGTACTATCCGGGGCAGGCACAGAACTTGTTGTTGGTGGTGGGTGTTGTCGGTTCGGCGCGGATGCAGAACCTCGATGGGAAGGG
The DNA here is from genome assembly GCA_016871135.1 of Acidobacteriota bacterium. Lineage (GTDB taxonomy): Bacteria > Acidobacteriota > Terriglobia > Bryobacterales > Bryobacteraceae. The sequence goes on from VFZQ01000326.1 coordinate 5,899, forward strand.
CAATCCGAACGGGACCTATTATGTGGCGTGGAAGCAGGCTTCGACGCGGCGCGTAACGTTCGTCTGGCGCGGCAACGCGGGAACGGTCGAGGCGGTACGCCGGGAATTCGCGCGGAACGTACCGGGCGCGGCATTGTTCGATATTCGCTCGATGACGGAACGGCAGGAGTTGACGCTGGCTTCGCGCCAGGCGGCGCATTCGCTGGCAATGGTGTTTGCGTTCGTAGCGGTGTTGTTGGCCGCGATCGGCATCCATGGGTTGCTCGCGTTCTTCGTGGAGCAGCGGCGGCGGGAGATCGGGATTCGCATGGCGATAGGCTGTGAGCCGCGCGGGATCTTTGCGATGTTTTTACGCGACGGGCTGGTGCTGACGGCTTTCGGCTTGGCCGCGGGCTCGGCGCTTTCGATGGCGCTGCGCGATCGGATCGCTGGGCAACTGTACGGCGTCGG
>VFZQ01000327.1 GCA_016871135.1 Acidobacteriota bacterium
TAGTCGATGAGGACCCGGAACTTACCGATAAAAAAAATGCCGCGGCCCACTGACCCAGCAAATAGTACGGCAACAAACGCGCCTGTTCGGCATCGTTCTCCAGCCGCGAGAGCGCGAAGGCAAAAAGCGACGAGATGAATAACAGAGCAATCGTGACGTGCGTGAAGTGCCACGTATTAGGATGCGCACCGTTCGGCTTGCTCAATACCAACAACGCCGCGCCCGCCGCTATCAGCCACGCAGAAACTCGAAGTGCAACTCGCATGGCCTACGATAACCGGAAACCGTAGCCGCGCAGATCACCCGTATGAGGGAGTCGCCTAATTCCCCGTCGGCGAAACGCGAATCTCGTTCGTCACCTTCGTGACACCCTTGATCTTCATCGCCAACTTCTCCGCCTTAGCCTTGCCCTTCTCGGTGCGCACGATGCCCTTGATCGTCACCGCGCCATCCTTGACGATGACTTCCAACCCGCCGCCCTTCACGTCGGGGTCGCCGGCGAGCTTCAGCCGAACCTTGTCGTAGATGTCGTCGTCCTTCTTTTGATCCGCCAGCAGCAGCGCCGGTCCGGCAAGCATCAGGAAAACCGTTCGTCTATGCATCGCTTTCTCCACCTACCATTTTGCGCCAATCGAGCTCGTTTAGGAACTCCGGCTGGCTGCGCCAGTCCGGTTTCACCTTGACGAACAGCTCGAGAAAGATCTTCGTCTGGAAAAATTTCTCCAACTGCAAGCGCGCCGAAGTGCCGATCGCCTTGATCATCGCACCGCCGGAGCCGACGATGATGCTCTTCTGTCCTGGTCTTTCAACGTAGATCGTCGCCGAGATGCGTGTGAGTTTCGAGGTCTCCTCCCACGTATCGACGAGCACAGCCACCGAGTGCGGCACCTCTTGCCGCGCCAGAATCAGAATCCGCTCGCGAATCATCTCGGCCGCGAGATATCGCGACGGCACTTCGGTGATGTGGTCTTCCGGGTAGATCGCGGGCCCGTTCGGCAGATGTTCGACAATGGCCGCGCGCAGCTCGTCAAGCCCCTCGCCCTTCTTCGCCGAGAGTGGAATGTAGGCCGCGAAGCCGTGCAGTTCGCGGAACGCTTCGATCAACGCCAGCAGCTTCTCCTTCTCCTTCACCGCGTCGATCTTGTTGAGCACGAGGATCGCAGGCACTTCGGCCTTCTTCACCAGATCGATCGCTTGCTTCACTTCGTCATTGACAAAACGCGTCGCGTCGAAGACGTAGACCAGAACGTCAATCGACTCCATCGCCGACCGTACCGTGCGCATCATCCGCTGATTGAAAACGTTATCGGACTTGTGAATGCCCGGCGTGTCGACAAATACGATCTGCGCCTCAGCCCCCGTCCACACGCCGTTCAATGACGTGCGCGTCGTCTGCGCTTTCGCAGTCACAATCGCCAACTTCTCGCCGACAAGCGCGTTCAGCAGCGTCGACTTACCCGCATTCGGCAAGCCGATAATCGACGCCGTTCCGGCGCGGTATTTTTTCTTAGGCATCCGCCTTCTTTTCTTCGACCTTATTCTCTTCCACCGGTGCTGCGCGCATCACGCGCACGCGGTCGACGCGCCGATCGTTCGCCGCCACCACTTCGATGCGCACGCCATCGCGTTCCACCACTTCGCCCGGCCTTGGCACACTGCCGAGCCATTCGGCAACCAATCCGCCAACCGTCGTCGATTCGATTTCTTCCTGCGGCTTGAAGCCGACCAAGTCGGCCAGATGATCCAAATCGTAGCTGCCCGAAACCAGCCACGCGCCCTCGCCGTCGGGAATTACATCCGCCACCGGCTCGTGTTCATCGCGGATCTCACCGAAGATCTCCTCGACGAGATCTTCCATCGTCGCCAGTCCCGCCGTATTGCCGTATTCATCGACGACCACGGCCATGTGGGCGCCATCTCGCTGCATCTCGCGCAGCAGGTCGGTGACCTTTTTCTGTTCGGGTACAACGCGGATCGGCCGCATCAGTTCCCAAACGCGCCGGTTCTTCTCTTCGTCGTTCCGTTCGAACATGTCGCGCACGTGAACGAATCCGACGATGTTATCGATTGTCGCGTCGTAGACCGGAACGCGCGAGTACTGCTCGTTGATGACAAGCTTCTTCAACTCGCCGAACGACCGGTTGCGTTCGATACCGACGATGCGGGGCCGCGGTGTCATCACTTCGCGAACTGTTTTGTCGCCGAACTCAACCACCGACTGAATCAGCTTGCGGTCTTCCTCTTCGATCAGGCCCTCTTCCTTGCCGGCCGTGATCAGCGCTTCGACCGAGTCCGAACTCGTGTTGACAGCTTCTTCCTCGTGCCCGTTGCGCAACTCCGTCAGGGATTGGAAGAACTTCAAGATCGCTACGACGGGCGAGATCGCCCACTTCATCGCAAGCAGCGCTGGCAGAAACGCGATGAGCCATCTGCCGTTGGTGTGGCGGTACAGCAGCTGCGGTAGGATATGCGCGAATACCGTGCACAATACCCAGGCCAGGACGGCCGCTTCCGCGATGGCGTACCAGAATCGTTCGCCGCGCCCGGCGCCGAGCAGCGCCAGCGCGAAGATTCCCATCAACGCGATAAGGCCGTGTTTCAAGAGCGAATAGGTCAGCGCGCCGCGTTCGATCTTCATGCCGAGACGCGGTTCGAGGCTCTCCTTGAAGTAGTCGAGCGCGTCGTATTCGCGCGATCGCAGCCGGAGCGATTCGAGGTACAGCAACTGCGCGACCGCCGATAACGTCAACAGCAGCGAGAACACCGCGAGCGTGAGAAAAAACGCTACGCTCATTTGCGAGTCCTCTCGATCAGCGACGCGGGCAGACTGAGCTGGACGCGCCACTTCTTTTCCAGCCGCCGCATCGCGCCGCGATCCGTTTCATGATCGTGGCCCAGCAAGTGCAGCACGCCGTGCAGCATTAGGATCTCAATCTCGGTTTCGATCGAATGCCCGAAAGAAGCCGCCTGCTCCGCCGCTCGCTGATGCGAAATCGCAATTTCGCCAAGTTCGCGCGCACCGTCGATCGATGGAAACGAAAGCACATCGGTGGCATAGTCGTGCCCGAGAAACGAAACGTTCAGGCGCTGCAGCGACGCGTCGTTGGTGATCAAACACGTGAACGGACGTTCGCCGGCGACCGTCGCGGTGAGTGTTCGTAGAAACTGCCGCAATGTTTTGCGGTCAAGACCGCTCGGCGTTTTTTCGAAGAGTAAAGTACTGCCTTCCGGCGACATAGGTTCCAATTATGCGTTGGCTGTGGGCGGGGCCGCGGGCGGCTCGGAGGCCGCTGCGTCCGCCATGGCTTCGTTGAGACGGAGAGTGAGCTGACGGGCCGAGCCGTTGTTCTCTCCGTACTTCTCGTAAGCCTTGACAATGCGCTGCACGAGATTGTGGCGCACGACATCGGATTCATCGAAATTCACGAAACTGATGCCTTCGATGCCTTTCAACACTTCAATCGCTTCGAGCAACCCGCTGCGGCGCGCGTTCGGCAGATCGATCTGCGTGGCGTCGCCGGTGACGACCGTTTTCGAATGAAAACCCTGGCGCGTCAGCACCATCTTCATCTGCTCGGGCGTGGTGTTCTGCGCTTCGTCGAGGATGATGAAGCTGTCGTTCAACGTCCGCCCGCGCATGAATGCCAGCGGCGCGACTTCGATAACGTTTCGCTCGATCAGCTTTTCCACTTTCTCCGCATCGAGCATATCGAAAAGCGCGTCGTAAAGGGGGCGCAGGTAGGGATCGATCTTCTCTTGCAGCGTGCCGGGAAGAAAGCCGAGCTTTTCGCCGGCTTCGACGGCGGGCCTTGTGAGGATGATGCGCGTCACGCGCTTCGCCAGCAGAGCCGAGACGGCCATGGCGACGGCGAGATACGTCTTGCCCGTACCTGCGGGGCCAACGCCGAATACGAGGTCGTTGCGTTCGATCGCTTCCAGATAACGGCGCTGGTTGATGGTCTTCGGCGTCAGCACTTTCTTGCCGAAGCTGCGCTGGCGTCCGCTGGCAACAAGCGCGCGCAGCGTCACGTCGGTATCGCCGCTCACGATGCGCAGATAGTTATTCATCTCGGCGCTCGAAAAAGGCTGACCCTCGCGCACGAGTTCGGCATAGTCGCTCAGGATGCGGCCGCATCGTTCGACGTTTTTCTCGTCGCCTTCCACCTCGACGGCGCCACTTGCTAAGCGTGTACGCACCGCGAGCGCCGCCTCTAGCAGACGGATATTCTCGTCACGAGTACCGTATAGGGCTTCAACGCCCTGTGGCATGGGCACGCTTAATCGCATTCGGAGGCGTGCGATGAACAGCAATACTGCATCTTGAAAAAGTATAGCAATAGGCGCATAGTATAGGCAGGGTATGCGTCAAGCGATTGCGGCAATTTTAACGGTTCTGCTAGCCGCCCTCTCCAACGGGACGCTGATGCTGGCTTGCCCTCAGACTTCGGCGCCATCGTGCCACCGGAGTCAGGAGCGGACACATCCGCACTGCCCGTTCACGCCGCGCGCCGAACAGTGCCCGCTGCTGAACGACGATCTTGTCCCCGGCGAGTATGCCGCCAAGGTTTCGACCGAGCCGACACGGTTCTCGTTCACGTTCGTGCCGGAAGCCGATGTCCGCGCCGTCGAAGTCGCCGGCTGGCATCACTCGCAAGATCTGCACATTCGCATTCGTGTTCTCCGGATCTGATCGTATCCGCACGTCCCATCGCGATTCAGATTCAAGAATAAAGGAGAACGTTTATGTCTATCATCATGAAGACTATGCTTGCGCTCGGACTCTTTGCTACGGCCGCCTGGGCAGTGGAAAGCTGCTGCGGGATGGACTGCTGCAAGACGACGCACACGTGCTGCCATAAAGCGCGTTAGTAGGTGAGGGGGGCGGCTTCGACCGCCCCCCTGGAGTATCTACATCTTTCAACCCTGGGCAATCTGAGTACTGTTCTCCTCTACACATCGCGACATGAACGAAGCCGCTGGCGCGGCGGCCGCTTCGCGTGTCATACTGCGGTCGTGGTATTGGAGGACCGTCGTTTGCAAGGCGTATTTCAGGCAGTGCAGCCTGTGCGGCAAACGACTGATTCTAAAAGACAATCGGTACTAGCTCCATAGGCCTCGCGCCCGCCTTCACCGCCAGCGGCTCTCCTTCAAGTCTCGTTATCGAAAGTGCCTCGGCCCGTGATGCCCGCTTCGACTTGATGTTTGCCGCCGAGGCACTCCCGATCAACGCTAACGACTAGGCAGGATCGATCTACCAAGTGTCGCGTGCTCACCGTGGCATCTCGAAGGGAAACTTCTAACGACCCGATTCAGTGGACAAGCCAAATCATCGAGCGACTATTGCTGGTGGCTCCGGTCCAACTGGACGAAGGAAGTGGTTTTGCTGCAGAGACTCTAGAACCTGCCTCTTAATCGCCTCCATGATCTCGAATACGATCGCCCGTAGTTCACCATAATCTCTGGCAGTGACTCCCGAACGCATTTCACCGTGCCCAATTTTGTTCCTAACTCTGAGCAAACGATCAATTTTCCCTTCGTGCTGAGAGAATTGGTCATATGGGAGGCCTAGGCGGTAGAGAATCTTTCGCAGCACGACAGGCTTCAAATTTGACTCTGTATCTACAAAATCATCAGGGATCGTGACGTGGAGCCGACCAAACTCGACCCTTCGCTCCATGAATTCACGATCTCGGGCGAATCGATGGAGCTTGCTGTCATCGGGGAGGGCATGCCTAAACTCAGCACACTTGGTGCTCGGATCCCGTAGCTCTTTGAACAGCCTCGCCCAACCGGCAGCCGCGACTGCAGGGGATGCGTCATGGCAAGCGATCTGTTCGCCGTTGATCGCGGTTCGATAGAGGTCAAACGCAAACTTACAGAACCCTTCGAAGTGCGCGTAAAGAACAAGAACCACCGCACGGCGATACTGATCCTGTTCCTCCTCTGTAAGAGTCGTGCCTCGATTCTGGAAGAAGCGGATCTCGTCCTGACGCCACGCCAATTCCGATTCCAGTTGAGCATTCAGGTCAGGGAGGTTCATTCGATTTCGGCCACAACCTTCGACACCCATTCGATTCGGTTCTTCAGCAGGCCAGGCGAATTCTTGCCTCCTCCACTGGTCGCTTCCATGAAGGTTTCTTCCACCTTCAGGTCCCGTAGGCGTTTCGCAATCCGTCCCATGAGGTCTTCGTCTGTTGGATCAAGCCGGGCTAGATGAGGCTGGAGACCAATTGTGAACGCCTCAAATTGCAGTACCCCGAAGCCTTTCGTCAGCTTCCGAGTCTGTTTGTTTGCATAAGTGAATGCATTCTCCCCCAACGTGGTGGCGAGAAT
>VFZQ01000328.1 GCA_016871135.1 Acidobacteriota bacterium
AGGGCGGTGTGATCGGGTTCCACTCGGGCTGCGAATTTCACTACCGTCCTATGTTCGACTTCCGTACCAAGCAAGCGGGCCGAGCGTTTTGGGATACGACGGCGGTGGCGAAGCAGCCGAAGGATATGTCGATACTCGAAGTCGATGCGCTGGTGAAGGATCATCATCCGATGATGGGCGTGGCCAACGCACCGGATTCGGCGCGCTGCACCATCGACCAGTGGCTGGAGCCGGTGGAAGCCGCCATCGCGATCGCCGGCGAGGATCACGTCGCGCTTGGATCGGATCTTGACGGCGGACCGACGTTCCCGATCGGCATCCGCGATGTTCGCGATTTTCCGAAGCTCACGGCCACAATGCAGAAGCGCGGTTGGAGCGAGACGCGCATCCGCAAGTTTCTGGGCGAAAATCTGCTACGCGCGTTTACGGCCGTAACCCGAACAAATCCTTAGGCACGAGCTTGAATGTGAAGTGTGCGGGATTCACGGCGGTGGCGCCGGGTGAGTCGACGAGCACGATTTCGGCCGACACCGGTTCGTAGGCCGCGCGAGGCGCGATCGTGCCTTTTGCGACGAGGATCTTCTGCCGTTCGGGGTAGATACCCAGATGCACGATCTGGTGAATGGAGTTCGGCGAAGAGCGCTCTTTCGTCAACACGAGGTAGTTCTTGAGAAGCGGCGTCGACCCTTCGGCTTCGATCACCGCCGTAAGGCCCATGCGATAGAACGTGCTGCCGCCGTGACGCACGGCGGGCTCGATGTAGTTGCCGTCATCGAACGAACGCACGCGGCCGCGCACGCGCACTGGCGTGCCGTGCTGCTTGTCGGATTTGCCGCCGACGGCCATGTCGAAGTTGCCGCCAATGCCTGCTTTCAACGCCGCATCGACCGCGGCGGGATCGTACATCGTGACGACCCATCCTTCGGCTTTCTGCTTCAACAACTCGGCGAGGATGAACGTCGAGTCGCCGGCCGAACCGCCGCCGATATTGTCGCCGGTGTCCATCAGCGCGACGGGGAATTTCGGTGCTTTCATCGCGTTGGCGACCGCCGTCGCTGGGTTCGGCGCGTTCATCTTCAACTCATGGCGCACGGCCCAAAGGCGGTCGGAGAGTCTCTTGGCCTCGCGCTCGGCGAGGTCGCGATCGTTGTCGGTGACGACGATGACCGATGGCCCCATGAACGGCACATCGGCGTACTGATAGCCAGCCAGAACCGACGCCGAAAGAATCTTCGGATTATTGCGCTCGATCGCCATTGAATCTTGCGTGATGGGGTGGAGCACGCCGGAGTAGGTGTTGTGATAGAGGATGTTGAACACCATCGGCGGCTTCACGATCGACTGGACCGGCTTGATTTCCCCGCGCAGCGTTCGCAACAGAATGCGGGCCGCTCGCTGACCGCGTTCGCGCGTGTCGAGATGCGGCGTCTGTTGATAGACGATCAGCGCCGTACAGTAGCTCAACGACCGCGGCGAGATGTTGGCGTGGAAGTCGTGCGTGACCACGATTGGGATATTCGGGAACGCCTCGCGCACACGGCGCATCGTCTCGTCGTCGGCTTGCGGAAAGTGCTCGGCGACCATGGCGCCGTGCAGCGCAAGAAAAATGCCGTCCAGCTTCGGCCCCGCCTTCAGCGATGCGATCAGCTCGCTGACCAGCGACTCGTAGACAGCCTTTGCCACCGGCCCTTTCGGCGTGGCCGAGCCGTAGAGTCCTTCGGTGATCCGCACCTTCGAATCGGCGCCGAAGACGTCGAGCGCGCCGGTGACCTCATTCTTCTGGGCGGCGAAAAACGCGCGCCAATTGGGCGCTCCGCCCCTGGTAACCGTGAAGTCGGCACGTTGGGTGAGAGAGCCGTTGAACGAGTTGGACTCGTGCATCAACATGGCGATGCCGATGTTCTGGCCGTAGCAGCAGGCGAGTGTGAAAACGATGAAACGCATTGCTGCGTTTTATCACACTCCGCGCACCGCTGCCGCGACCGGCTTCGATCCCACCGGGATCATGGTGAACAACGGCGCAGATTTCCCGCGATTACGCACGACCGATTTCACGCGGATCACTCCCATGTCGCCGGAGGCCTGATTCAGCACGAGCGCGTACTGACCGTCTGGCGTCATTGTGACGAATGCCGGTTCCTTGCCGACAGGCACAGCGCCGACCATCTTGTGTGTCGTGATGTCGAGCACGGTGACATTGCCCGATTGCGGGTTGGCTACGAACAGATACGCAAGCTCGGGGATCGACACGGCAGCCATCGCCGACGGTCCTTTCCCCGCCAATACGGTCTCGCCGACTTCGGCCATGTAGGGGTAGAGAACGACCACGGCGTCGAGGCCGTCGCCGGTGAGGTACATCTCACCGCCATCGGGTTTCGCAGCAATCGTGCGCGGGTTGATCGCAAGGGGCAGATGCGCCACCGTGCGGCCTTCGGGAATCGTAACGAACGAGGCCTGTTTCGCGGTGTGACCCGCGAGCATTAACTGTTTGCCGTCGGACCGAAAGGCGGCAAGGGTTGCCAGGTAGGGAAGCACCAAGGCCGAGGGTTTCGCTGCCTCGCGTGTGTTGAAGATCACAGGCAGAGCGGCCTTCAATACAACCGCCGCCCATGGCGCGCGGGGGCTCAACGCCATCGACAGAGGCTCGCCCGGCAGTTCGATCGATCCCGCAACGGTCAACGACTCCGCGCTCAATCGCACGGCGCGCTTCTGTTCTGGAAGTAGCGCCCATATATCTGCGCCGTCCTCGGATAACAACAGGTCTGACGCCGTGCCGGGCAGCACGATTTTGCGGCGAAAAGCCAAATGCGACGGGTCGATCTCGTGGATTGCGTTGCCGGCGAGCGCCCAGACGGCATCGCGTGTTGGACTGGAGAGGACCTTCGTCGGTTTGCCGTCGATGCGGATATGGCGTGTCACGGCGAAGGCGGTGAGGTTGACGGCGGCGATGGCCGATCCTTCTTCGTTGGCGACGAAGGCGTGGCCGTCGTAGCCGTTGCCCCTCTCGGGGCGGCAACCGGTCAGGGCCACAAGGCCCGTCGAAACAAAGGCGCGGCGGGTGATCAACCTTCCAGTCTACCGCGACGGCCCAAATGACTGAAATAATTACACAAATCTCGTCAAAACTTGGCTCGACGTGTTAGCTTGGTAATGGATCCCGCGCGCGCCGCTTCCCAGCGGCGAGCCGTAACTGCACGCCTCAATGAATCTCCGTTCCCTCTTCAGTCTTTTTTCTTCGGACTTAGCAATCGACTTGGGCACCGCGAACACGCTGGTGTATGCCAAGGGCAAAGGTATCGTCGTCAACGAGCCATCCATCGTGGCGATCAACAAGACCAACGGCGAGGTAGAAGCCGTTGGCAAGGAAGCGAAGGAGATGCTGGGCCGGACGCCCGGCAACATTGTCGCCATCCGGCCGATGAAAGACGGCGTCATCGCCGATTTCAAAGTCACCGAGCGCATGTTGAATTACTTCATTCAGAAAGCGCACGGCCGCAAGATGTTGGTGCATCCGCGCATCGTGATCGGTGTGCCGTCGGAGATCACGCAGGTGGAAAAGCGCGCGGTTATCGACTCGGCCTATCGTGCGAAGGCGTCGGAAGTGCACTTGGTCGAACAAGCCATGGTGGCCGCGATTGGTGCAGGTTTGCCGATCACCGAGCCGTCGGGAAACATGGTGGTTGATATCGGCGGCGGCACCACGGACGTCGCCGTCATTTCGTTGTCGGGCATTGTCTACTCGCGCTCGGTGCGCGTGGCTGGCAACGAAATGGACGACGCCATCATGCAATATCTGAAGCGTAAGTACAACTTGCTGATCGGCGAGCGCACGGCCGAGCAGGTGAAAATGACGGTCGGTTCGGCGTTCCCGCTCGACAAGCCGATCACGATGGAGATCAAGGGCCGCAACCTGATCGAAGGAGTGCCGCGCACGATCACCATCGACGACTCTGAAATTCGCGAAGCTCTGGCCGAATGTGTGGCGACGATCATGAACGCGATCCGTGTGGCGTTGGAACGCACCCCGCCTGAGTTGTCGGCAGACATCAGCGACCGTGGTATCGTGCTGACCGGCGGCGGCGCAATGCTCAAAAACCTGGACCGGCGTATCCGTGAAGAGACGGGGTTGCCGGTGTCGATCGCCGAAGACCCGCTCGCCAGCGTTGTGCTGGGTACGGGTAAGATGTTGACAGACTTCAAGTTGTTGCGGCGCATCGCCATCGAGTAACCGGTTGGCGTCCGCGTCCATCCAAAGGAGCGTTGCTGTAGTTCGATGAACCGCTACCGGAACATGGCCGTGCTTGTCATCGTCATCGGCGCGCAGCTTTTGTTGTTGGCGTATCAGGTGCGCACCAAAGACGACGTGAGCCTGCTTCGTTCGGTCACTGTTACCGCGGTAACGCCTCTGGCGCGCGGATTGGATTCGATGCGCGGCTCGTCGCTGGGTTTCTTGAATCGCTACGTTGTGCTCTATGATGCGCAGCATGAAAACGAGCGGCTGAAGCAAGAACTCGACAAGATGAAGCTCGAGAACCAGTTTTTGCGCACCGAGCTAACAACCGCCGATCGGGTGCGCGCGCTGGCCATGTTCCAGCAACAGACCCGTTCGCGAACGGTGGCCGCGCGGATCATCGGCACGGCGACGGGGACGAATTCGAAGGCGGTGTTTGTCGACCGTGGCGCGACCGACGGCGTGCAGCGCGGGCAGGCCGTGATCACCCCCGATGGGATTGTCGGCAAGGTCACCTTCGTATATCCGCAAGCTGCGCAAGTCTTGCTGATCACCGATCCAGCGTTCGCGGCCGGTGTCATTTCCCAGAAGAACCGGGTACCGGGGACGCTCAAAGGCCTGGGGCGTTCGCAGGTGCTGGTGGACTATGTGCAGAACGAGGTGAAGGTCGAAGAGGGTGAGTGGTTTTTTACCTCGGGCGACGACCGTGTTTTCGCCAAAGGCATTCCGGCCGGGCAGGCGCGCGTCGTGAAACAGGGCACGACGTTCAAGGAGATCTTTCTCGATCCGGCGGGATTACAGCGCGGCTTGGAGGAGGTCTTGATCGTGTTGGAAGGCGTGCACCAAGCGATTCCCGAAGGTTCAGTGCCGGCGAGCGGTCCGGTGGTCATCATGCCGCCGGCGTCGGAGTCGAGTGAAGCGAACACTCCGGCGCAAACCGAGAGCGGCTTGCCTGCGTTGTCCACCGATGCCGACCGGCTGCGCGAAAAGATGAAGCGCGTGGGAGAACTGCAGGGTGTGAAATACGGCACAGCCAGCGGGCGGCTGCCGAACTTCAACATGGAGCCGAATCAGGTGACTCGGCCCGTTGCGCCGCTGCTTGCGCCCGAGCCCGCCAAGCAAGAACCGGAGGCGCGGCGGAAGCAGTGACCGAACTCTCCGATCAGATACTGATGACCAGCCCGCGGACGGGTAAGATCTCCCGTTTCCGCATTGTCTGGCAGATTTTTATTCCGCTTGCAGCCATCGCGTTTCAAGTCAACGTTCCTCTGTTCTTCCGGTACTTGAGCTACTTGGAGCTGCCGCTGCTGGTAACCGTATATTTCTCGTTGATGCGGCGCAATCCGATCGGCGGCACGTTGATCGGCGCGTCGATCGGACTCTTGCAAGACGCTTTATCGCAACAGCCGCTCGGCATCTTCGGGATGGTGAAGACGCTGGTCGGTTATTTTTCGGCGTCGATGAGCATCAAGATAGACGTCGACAACTCGATGGTCCGCTGCGCGCTGGCGTTTTTCTTTTTCTTCTTCCATCAGTTCCTGACGTGGGTGCTGCAGCGCGCCTTGCTCGCGCAGCCGTATGAGTTCAACGCTACGCAGACGCTGCTGTTCGGACTGCTGAACGCGATTGTGGCCGTGCCGTTGTTTCTCATTCTCGATAAGCTGAAGGAGAGAGGCTGAACGCATCATGCCGGCGCTCAGTACTTACAATCCGAACGATCCGCTGGAGCAGGAGAAACTCGACCCGGGAGTGCTGCACGACGACACGAACTACGCGTCCGGCAAGATTGTGTTCTTTCAGTACGTCGCCGTCTTCGTGTTTTTGTTCCTCATTGCCGGCTTTTGGAAGCTGCAAGTACAGAACAACGATCTTTACTCGGAAGCCGCCGAGCGCAATCGAATTAAGTCTACGTCGCTGCTGGCTCCGCGCGGAAAGATTCTCGACCGCGACGGGCGAATCATAGTCGACAATCATTCGAGTTTCAGCGTGCTGCTCTCGCGCGAAACCCTGAAGGAAGAACATTTGCCGGCGATCGCGGCCGGACTGAATCTCGATCTCGACGAACTGACTGGGCGCCTACGCCGTATGCGCTCG
>VFZQ01000329.1 GCA_016871135.1 Acidobacteriota bacterium
TATGCCCCCGGCATGCGTCATAGATTTGATAAGGGAGTGTGAATGCACAAACGGAGAATCTGGATCACCGGCCTGCTGCTCGCCACGCTCCTTGGCGTCGCTTACGCGCAGAGGCGCGGCGGTTTCCGGGGCGGATTTCCATTCGTTGACAACGAAGACCAGCCGACGCCCGCCGATGCGGGCGACAAAACCGAGTTCGTGTTTGCGCGGATGATGTATCCGAACTGGCGGTCGAATGACCGTATGTGGTCGATGCGCGGGGCGTGGTCGATCGACTATCCGAAGGCCGACCGGCAGTTCGTGCAGGGCGTGCGGCGATTGACCCGCTTAAACGTTCGGTCGGTTGAGCAGGCGGTGAATCTGGACAACGGCGACGAGGTGATGAATTACCCGTGGATGTACGTCGTCGAACCGGGCCATTGGGATCTGACCGATTCGCAGGTGAAGAAGCTGCGAGAGTATCTGCTCAAGGGCGGGTTTCTGATGACCGATGACTTTCACGGCAGCTTCGAATGGGACGTGTTCATGCAGTCAATGCAGCGGGTATTCCCCGACCGGCCCGTTGTGGACCTGCCGAAAACGGAACCGCTGTTCCACGTGCTCTACGATCTCGACGACAAGTTTCAGATTCCGGGGATCGTCAACTACCCGTTTGAGCAGACCTATGAGTACGACGGCGTGAACGCCAACTGGCGCGGAATTTACGACGATCACGGGCGGTTGATGGTGGCGGTTTGCCACAACATGGACATCGCCGACGCTTGGGAATGGGCCGATTCGCCCCACTACCCGGAACGCTACGCGTCGTTAGCGTATAGAATCGGGATCAACTACATCATGTACGCGATGTCTCACTAACCACACATGTTTGAACTTCTCTTCCACCATCCGTTGAGTGTCTATCGCAAGGGCGAACTCGTGTGGCAGAGCGGTTGGCCGCTTTGGATTCTGGCGGCGCTGATTTGCGCGGGCTGTGTGGTGACGGCGTTGTTCGTTTGGCGCAAGGCGCACGAGGCCGGGTGGCCGACGCTGCGCGGCGCGACGTTGTGGCTGTTGCAATCGTCAGTGGTGACCGCGCTGTTGCTGCTGTTGTGGCAACCAGGGCTAAGCGTGGCGACGCTAAAGCCGCAGCAAAACGTGGTGGCGATTTTGCTGGACGATTCGAAGTCGATGGCGATCTCCGATGAGGGTTCGGTGCGCCGGGAGTTGGCGCAGAAGGCGTTGGAGAGCGGCTTGCTCGACAACTTGAAGAAGCGCTTCCAGGTGCGGTTTTACAAGGTCTCCGACCATCTGGAGCGCATCGAAGACTATCACGGCTTGAAGACTGAAAAGGCCGCCAGCCGCATCGCCGATGGGTTGAAACAGATTGCGGCTGAGACGGGCAGTCTGCCGATCGGCGGTGTGTTGTTGCTCTCCGATGGCGCCGACACGAGCGGCGGGATCGACCGCGAAACGGTCAATGCGCTCAAGAGCCGGCAATTGCCGGTGCACACGATCGGCTTCGGGCGCGAACGATACGACCGCGATGTCGCGCTCGTGGACGTGCAAGTGCCGGTGCGCGCGCTGGCCGATTCGCGGCTGGGCGCACAAGTAATTTTGAAGCAGCGCGGCTATGCCGGTCAGAAGGCGACGTTGCAATTAAAGGACGCCGATAAGGTAATCGGCTCGAAGCAGATCACTCTGGCCGCCGATGGGGCGGCGCAGACGGAAACGCTGCTGTTTAATTCGGGGCCGGCGGGCGTGCGGACGTTGTCGGCCGCTGTCGTCAACATGCAGAACGAGGACAACTTCGGCAATAACGCGCTGACGCGGTTGGTGCAGGTTGAGGCGCGCAAGCCGAGTATTCTCTACATCGAGGGCGAGCCGCGCTGGGAGTTTAAGTTTATCCGCCGCGCTGTGGAGGACGAGAAGACGATTCAACTCGTTACGATGTTGCGGACGACGCAGAACAAGATCTATCGGCAGGGCGTAAAGGATGCGAAGGAACTCGAGCAAGGATTCCCGGCGACGGCGGAAGAGATGTTCGCTTATGAGGGCGTCATCATAGGCGCGGTTGAGGCGAGCTACTTTACACCGACGCAACAGGCGCTGCTGAAGGCGTTTGTCGACCGGCGCGGTGGTGGTTTGCTGTTTCTTGGCAGCCGGGCCTCTCTGGCCGATGGCGGGTATTCGGCGAGCGAGTTCAACGACATTCTGCCCGTCTCGGTTGGCGAACGGCGCACGACGTTTTTGCGTGAGAAGGCCACGGTGGAATTGACTGCGGCGGGCCGCGACAATCTGTATCTGCGACTGGAGGAAGACGCCGCGCGCAATACCGAACGTTGGAAGAAACTTCCGGAGTTGGCCGATGTACAGAATCCGGGACCACCGAAACCGGGCGCCGTCGTATTCGCCGATGCGATTTCCGGACGGGGCCGCACGCCATTGCTAATTACGCAGAACTATGGCCGCGGCCGCACGGCGGTGTTGGCGACAGGCGGCACGTGGCGCTGGCAAATGTTGCAGCCGCTCGAAGACAAGTCGCACGAGATGTTCTGGCAGCAGATGCTGCGTTGGTTGGTGAGCGGCACGCCGGGAACGGTTGTTGCCTCGTCGACACAATCGGTGTTCACCGATGAGACGCGCGTTCCGTTACGCGCCGAGGTGCGCGGCAAGCAGTTCGAAGTGTTGCCGGACGGACAAGTGGAAGCACGAGTGACAGGACCGGCGGGCTCGGCGGCAACGGTATTGCTGCAGCCGGATCCCATTCAGGCGGGCGTATACAGCGGTGAGTATGCGGCGGAGCAACCGGGCTCGTATCTGGTCGAGTTCGTAGCGTCGCGCGCGCGGGAACAGTTGGGCACCGACACGATCGCGTTTCGCCGCGAAGACGGCTTGGCCGAGAGTTATCACACCGAGCAGAACCGCGAACTGCTGGAGCGGCTTAGCGCCGAGACCGGTGGGAAGTACTGGAAGATCGAAGAGACCAAAACGCTGCCGGAGGAGATCACGTTCTCCGAGGCCGGCATTAACACGCGCGAGATTCGCGACCTGTGGAATCTGCCGGCTGTGTTCCTGCTGATCGCCGCGCTGCGCGCCGGTGAGTGGCTGCTGCGGCGGAAGTGGGGTGCGGTTTGAGATTTCTTCTTTTGTTGGCGAGTTTGGCGGCGCCCGGTGCGACGATCTATG
Organism: Acidobacteriota bacterium; assembly: GCA_016871135.1. Lineage (GTDB taxonomy): Bacteria > Acidobacteriota > Terriglobia > Bryobacterales > Bryobacteraceae. The sequence goes on from VFZQ01000329.1 coordinate 3,169, forward strand.
TGACCGTCTCCGGCATCGGCGGCGAGTCTGTCTACGAGCAACGCTTCCTTGCGCTCGCCATGGAGATGGACAAACTGATGCGTTCGACCGCGGATGCAAAAGTCACCACGCTGACCGGTGAGAACGCCACGAAGGGAAACGTGCGCAAGGCGCTGGACGAGGCCGCTAAGTCGGCCACAGCGGGCGACACGCTCATCGTCACGCTGATCGGGCACGGCAACTTCGATGGCGTCGACTACAAGGTCAATATCCCAGGCGCCGATGTGACCGCGATTGAACTCGGCGAGTGGATGGACAAAGTACCAGCGCAGAAGCAGGCGGTGATTAACACGACGTCGAGTTCGGGCGGATCGATTGACGCGTTGAAGCGCGACAACCGCGTGGTTGTTTCGGCGACCAAAGGGGGATCGGAACGGTTGGCCACACAGTTCCCGCGGTTCTGGGTGGAAGCGTTGCGAAATCCGGAAGCCGACGCGGACAAGAACGAACAGATCAGCGTCCTGGAAGCGTTCCGTTACGCGGATCGAAAAGTTGTCGATTTCTATGAGTCGCAGAAGCGGCTGGCCACCGAGCACGCGATGCTTGAAGACACCGGGAAGGGAAGCGGTGTGCGCGCGCCGTCGCCGGATAACGGCCACGGCTTGCTGGCGGGGCAAACGACGCTGGTGCGGTTTGGGTCTTTGCAGCAGGCGGCGAAGTCTCCGGAGAAACAGGCGCTGCTGAAGAAACGCGAGGAGTTAGAATCAAAGATCGAGAAGTTGAAGTTTGAAAAGGCGTCCTACGATGTCGCCGAGTATCGGAAGCTTCTGTCGGTACTACTGGTCGAACTGGCGAAGTTGCAGGAGGAGATCGATAAGTGAAATCTCTCGTCCTGTTGATGGCGATAGCGGCGCAGGCGGCGACTCTCGACGAGTGCCGCGAATTTAAGCGGCGTGGGCGGCTGGATCAGTCCAAGGACTGTTTCGTGCAGCTTGTGTCGAGCCGCGATGCGTATCTACAGGGCGAGGCGTTTTGGGCGCTGGGCGATTTCAAGACGGCCAATGATCGCTTCCGCACCGCTGTGGCAACCAAACCGAAAGACCCACTGCCGCGTGTGCGTTGGGGCAGGATGTATTTGGAGCGCGGGCAGCGTAAAGAAGCCGCCGATCTTTTTTCCGAAGCTCTGGAGCTTGAGAAAGATTACCCGGCGGCGCTTGTCGGCATGGGCTATCTGGCGTCGTCGAACTTTGAATCAAAGGCCGTGGAGTTGGCCGAGAAGGCGCTGGAGAAAGATCCGAAATTGTTTGAAGCGCGCGAAATGCTGGCGCGGTTCGCGCTGGAAGAGTACAACGAAAAGCGGGCGCTGGAAGAGATCGACAAAGCGCTGGCGATTTCGGCGGAGGCGCTCGATGCCTTGATGCTGCGCGCGACGATCGAATGGTTGAACGACCGCGACGGTAAGCAGTGGATCGACCGGCTGGAGAAGATCAATCCCAACTACGGCGAAGGCTATTCGATGGCCGCCGGAATACTCGTGATCAACCGCCGTTACGAAGAAGCGATCGAGTTGTATCGCAAGGCGCTTGCGAAGACCCCCGAGTTGCTGTCGGCGAAGGCGGAGCTTGGCGTGAATTTGATGCGCCTCGGCGAAGAAGCCGAAGCTCGCAAACTGCTCGAAGAGTGCTACGAGGCCAACTGGCGCACGGCGCAAGTGGCCAATACGCTCACGCTGATGGACAGCTACAAGAATTTCGTGACCTTCAAGAAGGGCCGCATTATCCTGCGCGTGCACAAGAAGGAAGCGGAGCTGTTGCGGCCGTACTTTGAAGCGGAGTTGGAGCGCGCGGTCGACGTTTTCGAGAAGAAATATCAGATCAAACTGGATCGGCCGGTGCAGTTGGAGGTCTATCCCGATCACGAAGACTTCGCCGTGCGAACGATGGGCCTGCCGGGACTCGGGGCGTTGGGCGTGACGTTTGGATATGTGGTCGCGATGGACTCGCCGTCTGGTCGCAAGCCGGGCACGTTTCATTGGGCCTCGACGTTGTGGCATGAGTTGAGCCATGTCTATGCGCTCGCGCTGACGAAACATCGTGTGCCGCGGTGGTTCACCGAAGGGCTCGCCGTTCATGAAGAAACGGCCGTCAATAAAGAATGGGGCGATCGTTTGGATCCGACGACGATTCAAGCAATCCAGGGCAAGAAGCTGCTGCCGGTCGCCACACTCGATCGCGGTTTCGTGCGGCCGTCGTATCCGAATCAGGTCGTGGTGAGTTATTTCCAGGCTGGGAAGATCTGCGACTTCATCAATGAGAAACACGGTTGGGAGCGGCTGCTGGCCATGCTGAAGGATTTTTCGAAAGGCACGCCGACGATCGAGGTCGTAGAAAAGCACACGGGCATGAAGCACGAGGAGTTCGACAAGGCGTTTTTGGCGTGGCTGGATGCACGAGTCGGCGAGCAGGTGAAAGGATTTGAGACCTGGCGGAAGAATATTGCATTGGCCAACGAGATGCGCAAGTCGAAGAAGTGGGATGACGTTGTGTCGTCGACCGAACGGCTTGTCCGCGCCTACCCCGACTATGTCGAGCCCGGTTCGGCCTACGAAATTCTGACCGAAGCGTATGAGGCCAAGGGCGAAAAAGACAAGGCGATCGCGATGCTCGAGTCCTACGCGAAGGCCGGCGGCCGCACGCCGGCAACTCTGAAGAAGCTCGCCAAAATGCAGGAAGACGCGGGACTAAAGAAACAAGCCGCTGAGACGTTGGAGCGCATCAACTACGTATATCCGGTGCAGGATCACGAGTATCACAAGCAGCAGGGCGAGCTTTGGCTCGCCGTCGGCGAAAACGCGAAGGCGGTGCGCGAGTTCGCGGCCGTGGTCGCGTTGAAGCCCGTGGATTTGGGCGGAAGCTATTACAATCTAGCCAGAGCCTATCGCGCCGCCGGACAGATGGACCAAGCGCGCGATGCCATCTTGTTGTGCCTGGAGGCCGTTCCTAGTTTTCGTCCGGCCCAGAAACTTCTCTTGGAGCTTTCAAAATAAACATGTCGACCACCATTGCCCCTTCGCTTGACGCCACGGATCTCCGTGCGCGCGTCGAGCGCTTCCAGGAAGCTCACGCGAACATCGTCGAGCAGATACGACGCGTCAT
>VFZQ01000330.1 GCA_016871135.1 Acidobacteriota bacterium
ATTCGCCCCTTGCTGAGCCTTCGCCTGCTGGAACGCAGCTTCCATTTGCTTAGCTTGCTCCGGGTCGGTCGGCATCATGCGGATCACTTGCAGCACCGCCACGCCGTCCATCGTCGCGAGCTTCTTCGCCGCTTCCTGCATGCCGCGCCCGATACCCATCTGCAGATGCGCGATATTCAACTTCTGCGCCATGCGCACATGAAAGTCCTGCATCTCCTTGTGGCCGGGCAGCGCGGGCGCCATCCACGAGCTAACCTCGATCTGCATCTCGCCATTCTTTCCGGTCTGCGGATTCATGGTGACGTACTTCATCGACAGCAGAAACTCCCGCGCCTTCAGACCGTCGATTACTTCGGCCTTGCCTGTTTCCTTCACGTCGATCGACACTTCGCCAGCCGGCTGCCCGACCTTCTGCATCGCCTTCTCCATGAACGCGCGCATCTCTGCGAACGTCGTCACCGTGTACTCCTTCTTCTCGAAGTTCACGTCGACAAACTGTTCCTTGTCGAGGTCGACGATCTGCGCGGTCTTGCCGGCAGTCACCGTCGCCATCCGGTTGCCTTGAATCGAAACTGTTGAATCGCTATTCTGCAATGCCGCAGCACCGCCGCTAAAGCGCGACGCCAACTGCATCATGCTCATCATCGCGCCGCCAGTCATGCGCGCGTTCTGGTCGTATTTAAAATCGGCAAACGCCGCTGGCGCGAGCCAGAGAAGTGCCGTTGCGGTCCGAGCGAATTGATTCATCGCAAACCTCCATCTCCAATCATACGAGAAGCAGAGCTGTCCCCTGCTGTACAATACGCGTAATCGTCCGTTCGACGCCATCAAGAAAATTCCATGCCGCAATTAACCGTCCGGCCGAGCATCAAAGGAGTGATCGTTTGGTACGTGCTGAGCACGCTCCTGCTGATCGCGATCGTCGCCTTCCTCTACACACGCGGCTTCGCGCCGCCGGAGCTGTGGGCGCTGACCGCCATCCCGCTTGGCATCGACATCTGGGCGTCGATGAAACACGTCAAGTTGAATACGAAGCGCTTGACGCTCGACAATGGAGTGTTGCGGTTTGAGGATGGCTTGCTGGCGAAGAAGCAGCGGTCGATCATGCTCGACAAGATCAGAGACGTAAGAACGGAGCAAACTCTAGGCCAGCGAATCGTCGGCATCGGGGATCTTTCCGTCGACGCACAGGGCGAGACGGGCGCGATTTCATTGCAGAACGTCGACCGGCCGCGCGAAGCGGCCGAGCAAATTCTGGACGCGGTCCGCGCGGCTCGCGGAACGGGCCGTTAATCACATTGGAGAATTCATGAGCGATTTCTTGAAGGGCAAGACAGCGGTTATTACCGGCGGAAGCCGCGGATTGGGCAAGGCTATGGCCGTCGCGCTCGCCGCCGAAGGCGTGCGGATCGCGCTCGTCGCGCGCGATGAAGCGGCCATGACCGATGTCGCCGAGACAATTCGGAAAGCCGGCGGCGAAGCGTCCTGCTTCAAAGCCGACGTCACCGACGAAACCGCCGTCGCAACGCTGGAAAAAGAGGTGCTGCTGCAGTACGGCACGGTCGACATTCTGATCAACAACGCCGGCATCAACATCCGAAAACCGATTCACGAGTTCACGCTCGAAGAGTGGCGCCGCGTGCAGGACACCAACGTCACCAGCGTGTTTCTAATGTGCCGCGCCTTCGTACCGCACATGAAGGGCAAGGGCTACGGGCGCATCTTCAACATGACCTCGATCATGAGCCACATTTCGCTGCCGGGCCGCGCGGCGTATTCCTCAAGCAAAGCCGCGCTGCTTGGCCTCACGCGCGCGGTCGCACTTGAACTAGCCACCGAAGGAATCACAGTTGTCGGCATCAGTCCCGGACCGTTCGCCACTGAAATGAACCTGCCGCTCATGAACAATCCCGAAGCAAACGCGAAATTCCTGTCGAGCATTCCGGTCGGCCGTTGGGGCGATGTGAACGAGATCGGCAAGCTGACCGTGTTCCTCTGCTCGGAAGGCGCGGGCTTCATCACGGGCACCGATATTCTCATCGACGGCGGATGGTGCGCACAGTGATTCGTCGAGCGGCATTTGTTTTGGCGGTGTTACTGTTGGCCGCCTGTCAGCGCAACTCGAAGAAGACGATCGCCGTCGTTCCGAAGGCGACTTCGCATCTGTTCTGGGTCTCGGTACAAGCAGGCGCGATGGCCGCGGGCGAGGAGTTTGGCGTCAACGTCGAATGGAACGGCGCGGCATCGGAGACCGAATATCCGCGCCAGATTCAGATCGTCGATTCGTTCATCTCGCGCCGCGTCGACGGCATCGCACTTGCCGCCACCGAGCGCAAGGCGCTCGTCGGCGTGCTTGATCGCGCCGCGCAAGCGAATATTCCCGTAACGGTGTTCGACTCCGGCGTCGATTCGGAAAACTACATGAGCTTTCTGGCGACCAACAACTACGAAGGCGGGCAACTGGCTGGACGCACGCTCGGTCGCCTGTTGAACGGAAATGGAAAAGTCGCGGTTGTGATGCACGCACCGGGCAGCGGTTCAACGATGGATCGCGAGCGCGGTTTCGAAGACGCAATCAAGGCGGAGTTCCCCGGCATCCGGATCGTCGCGCAGCAGTTTGGGCAGTCCGACCGGTCCAAGGCCATGGCGGCGATGGAGAACATCCTGACGGCGCATCCGGATCTCGACGGCGTGTTTGCGTCGTCGGAACCGTCGAGTATGGGCGCATCGCTCGCTCTGAAGTCGCGCAGCCTGAACGGCCGCGTCAAGCTGGTCGCGTTCGATTCGAGCGATGTTATGATCGAAGATCTGAAGGGCGGCGTCATCGACGCGATGGTCGTGCAGGATCCTTTCCGCATGGGCCACGACGCGGTAAAAACGCTTGTCGAAAAACTCAACGGACAAACGCCGCCGAAGAAAATCGACCTCAGCGCGCGCGTCGTCACCAAGGCCGATCTCGATAAAGAGGACGTGAAGCAACTCCTCTTCCCCGACGTGAAAAAATATTTGAAGCAATGACGGAAATACCGGAACTCGTCGCGAGCGCGGGCGACTTGGCCGCCGCACTCAACGCGGCCGTCACGCACTTCGGCGCCGATAGCGGAACGATTCACCTGATCGGCGGCGACGGCGCGCTGCACCTGCGCGCAGCCACCGCGGGCATCCCGCAATTCGTGCTCGACACCGTGCGCGTCGTACCGGTCGGCAAAGGCATGGCGGGCCTAGCCGCCGAGCGCGCGCAACCCGTCACCGCCTGCAATATTCAAACCGATACCAGCGGCGACGTGCGGCCAGGCGCGAAGTTGACGGGCTTGGAAGGCGCCATCGTCGTACCGATGATCGTCGACGGCGTGGTGCGAGGCTCGCTCGGGATCGCCAATCGCCGCGAGCGCACATTCACTGAGGCCGAGCAGCATTTGCTGCTTGCTATCGGCGCGTACTTGGCGGCGCGCAATGGCTAAATTCACCGTACAACACGAAGAACTCCGCGCCTTCGCCCAAGCCCTCCTCGAAGGCGCTGGCGTGCGAACTGACCGCGCCGCGCTTGTCGCCGCCAACCTGATCTTCGGCAACCTCCGCGGCGTCGACTCGCACGGCATGCAGCTTCTGCCGTCGTATCTCGAACAGATGGATCGCGGCCTGACCGACGGCGCCGAAGACGGCGAAATGCTGAGCGAATCCGGCGCGACAATGCTCTACGACGCGCGCAACGGCCTGGGCGCGGTCACCGCCGATCGCTGCTGCGAGCACGTGATCCGCCTCGCGCAGGAACACGGCCTCGCCTTCGCCGTCGCGCGCCACGCCAACCACTTCGGCGCAGCCGCGTTTTGGGGCCGCCGTATCTCCGACGCCGGCTTGATCGGCTTCGCGTTTTGCAACGCGTCACCAATCGTCCCGCCGTTTCAAGCAAAGCAAGCACGCCTTGGAACGAATCCGATCTGCATGTCGACGCCGGGCCCGCACGACACCAGCTGGCTGCTCGACATGGCGACGACAACCGTCGCCGCCAATCGCATCTTCAAGGCCTGGCACAATCGCGAGCCGGAAATCCCCGCCGGCTGGGCGATGGACAAAGAAGGCCGTCCGACGACAAGCACCGACGAGGCGTATCACGGCCTCATCATGCCTCTCGGAGGCTACAAAGGCACGGGGCTCGCCGTCATGGTCGAAATTCTCAGCGCCATCCTCGCGGGCGATGCGATGAGCGTCGAAGTCGGCGGCTTGCGGATCAAGGATCGCCCGATGAATGTTGCGCATTCTTTCCTTGCCATCGACCCCGCTCGCTTTCTGGGCGCTGGCGAGTTCGACACGCGCATGAGCAAACTGACAAACTATCTCCACTCGGCCACCCCCGGCGCGGGGTTCGACGAAGTTCTGATCGCCGGCGAACCGGAACTGCGATTCGAAAAGAAGCGCCGCGTCGAAGGCATCGGCCTCGGCCCGGGCGAGTGGGAACGCCTCCTAACGTGGGCGCAAAAGTACAACGTCGAACCGCCGCGTTACAATACCGAAGAACATGGCTGACGACTGGAGCTTCGAAAAAGGCCTCTCCGAACTGGAATCGGTGGTGAAGGAATTGGAGTCCGGCGACCTCCCTCTCGAAAAAGCGATTCAGGTTTTTGAACGCGGCGTCGGCTTGAGCGAACGCTGCCGAAAAGAGCTGGAAGCCGCGGAGACGCGCGTCGAAGTGTTGGTGCGCCGAGGCGACAAGATCGAAGCCGAGCCGTTCGATCCCCCGAAAGAATGAACCTGAAAGAGTACTTGGCCGCGCGCATCGCGCGAGTGGAAGCGGCGCTGGAGCGCTGGGTGCCCGCGGAAACAACGCCGCCGGCGACGATTCATCGTGCAATGCGATATAGCCTATTCGCGGGCGGGAAGCGCGTACGCCCGGTGCTTTGCATCGGGGCGGCCGAAGCCCTAGGCCGCGAGCCGCGGGGCATCGAAGACGCCGCGTGCACGCTTGAGATGATCCACACCTACTCGCTGATTCACGACGACCTGCCCGCGCTCGACAACGACGATCTGCGGCGCGGCCGGCCCACGAACCACGTCGTCTTCGGCGAAGCGATGGCAATTCTCGCGGGTGATTCGTTGCTGACTTTGGCGTTCGAGGTTCTCGGCAAACTGCCGCACGCATCGAACGATGTGCGCGCGCGCCTCGTCGCCGAACTGGCGACGGCGTCCGGCACGGTCGGCGGCATGATCGGCGGGCAGGTACACGACATCGAAGGCGAAGGCCAGCCGCCAACGGCCGAGTTGCTCGAACAAATTCACCGAGCCAAGACGGGAGCCCTGCTAAGAGGCAGCGTCCGTATGGGCGCAATCTACGCCGGCGCAACCGATGACGAACTTCGCTCTCTCAGCGCCTTCGGCGAGCACGTCGGCCTGGCGTTTCAAATCGTCGACGACATTCTCGACGTCGAAGAATCTTCGGAAACACTCGGAAAGACTGCGGGCAAGGATCAGGCGCAGCAGAAGATTACGTTCCCGGCGGTGTACGGACTCGACCGGTCAAAGGTTATGGCCGAGCACGAACGGGAGGCCGCGCGCGCGGCGATACAGCCGTTCGGCGTCGCGGCCGAGCCGTTGCTGGCGCTCGCGGATTTCATCGTGAAGCGCAAGGCATGAAGGCGAAGCGGCAGCGGCTGGATCAGTTGCTCGTCGAGCGCGGTCTGGCCGAGTCGCGCGAAAAAGCCAAGGCGCTCATCCTCGCCGGGCAGGTGCGTGTCGACGGCCAGCGCTCCGACAAAGCGGGCAAGGAAATTTCGCTCGAGGCCAACATCGAACTGCTCGCGCCGCCGCCCTACGTCAGCCGCGGCGGCTTCAAAATCGCAAAGGCGCTCGACGAGTTTGGCATCGATCCAGCCGGCTGGATTTGTCTCGACATCGGCTCATCAACCGGCGGTTTCACCGACTGCCTCCTGCAGCGCGGCGCGTTGAAAGTCTATGCGTTCGACGTCGGTACGGGCCAGATGGATTGGAAGCTCCGCAACGATCCGCGCGTGGTGTTGCGCGAAGGCGTCAACGCGCGAAGTCTCACGCCGGCCGATGTCGCCGAGCGCTCGCGCCTCGCCGTCTGCGACGTGAGTTTCATCTCCGTCACGCTCATCCTCCCCGCGCTGCCGCCGCTTCTGTGCGAAGATGGCGAACTAGTCATCCTTGTGAAACCGCAATTCGAAGTGGGGCGAGAACAAGTGGGCAAAGGAGGTATCGTGCGCGAACCGGAGTTGCATCAACAAGCCATCGACCGCATCGCCGCCGCCGCGCAGTCTCTCGGCTATCGCACCGCGTGGACC